>JBBRGR010000008.1:0-13084 GCA_038223815.1 Gemmatimonadales bacterium | reverse complement strand
TCCTCGACCGGCAGACAGCCCTCGAAGTACGGGACCTCGTCGAAGGCATGCCCCTGGAACTGATCGCCCGCCACCAACGCGTCGATGAACGCCTCGTACATCGGCTTGTCCATCGGCGCGTTGAGGTAGTCATCGCCATCGCCCTTCCCCCAGCGCGACAGGGCGTAGAGCTGGGAGTGGTCGAGCGACTCGTGCGAGACGATTGGGGCGATCGCATCGAAGAATGCCAACGCCCCCGTGCCGAGGCGGGCGCTGATCGCGCTCGCGAGGGCATCGGAAGTCAGCGGGCCCGTGGCCACGATGCCGACGTCGGGAAGCGCGGTGCACTCCTCGCGCACCACCGTGATGCGATCCGTCGCCTGGACGCGTGCATCCACCAACTGCGAGAACACCTCGCGATCAACCGCGAGCGCTGCACCGCCTGGGACGCGCGCTTCATCCGCGCAGGGCAACAACTGCGAGCCGAGATCGCGCAGCTCCTGCTTGAGGAGACCGTGCGCGTTCTGGAGCTCGACGGATTTGAAGGAGTTGCTGCAGACGAGTTCACCGAGCCGATCGGTCTGGTGCGCAGCGGTCTTCACCACCGGTCGCATTTCGACCAGCGTCACATCGATGCCGCGATCGGCGAGCGCGAGGGCGGCCTCGCAGCCCGCGAGCCCACCCCCGATGATGGTCGCCTTCATGTGGCCTTCTTGGCCGTCTTCTTCGCGGACTTCTTCGCGGACTTCGTGGCCGTCTTCTTGGCCGCTGTTTTCCGGGGCGCCGCCTTCTTGGCACCACCCGCCTTGCTGCGTGCCTTGAGCAGACCCTTCGGAGCCTTGCCTTTCTCCGCGATCAGTTCCACCGCAGCCTCGAGCGCGAAGGTCATCGGGTCCACGCCCTTCGGCACCGACGCATTCAGATCGCCGTGCTTCACATAGGGGCCGTACTTCCCCTCGAAGAGCTGCACCGGCTTGCCATCGGTCGGGTGCGCCCCGATCTCGCGGATCGGTGTGGCGGCCGCGCGGCCACCGCGACCGAGCTTGGGTTCCGCCAGCAGCGCCACGGCGCGATCGAGCTGCACCGTGAGCACGTCATCGCCGGCCTTGAGCGAGCGGAACTCCGCTTCCCCCTTGCCGAGGTCGTGGAGGATGTATGGTCCGAAGCGACCGAGCCCGGCCTTCACGGGGCGGCCACTCACCGGGTGATTGCCGAGCAGCCGCGGCAGGGCGAGCAGACCGACGGCCATCTCGAGCGTCACCTGCGGCGGCGTCACCCCCTTCGGCAGCGAGGCGCGCTTCGGCTTCTCCTTGCTCCCTTCGATCTGCTGCCCGAGCTGCACGTACGGCCCGTACTGGCCGTCGAGCAGATAGATCGACTCGCCATGCTCCGGGTGGTTGCCCAGCGAGGCAGGCCCCTCGGCGCGCTGACGCAGCAGCTGCTCGATCCGTTCCGGGTCGAGATCGGCGGGTGTCGCATCGGCGGGAAGATTCGCCTTGACCATCTGCCCGTCGAGCTCGCGCTCGATGTAGGCCCCGAAGCGGCCGATGCGCACCGTCCCTTCCACACCATCAAGCGCGATCGTGCGCCCCTCGTTGGATGGAAGCTTCGCCTTGGCCTCCACCTGCGCCGCGAGCCCGGTCGGCCCCGAGTAGAACTGGCCGAGGTACTCGCGCCACGATTCGTCGCCACCGGCGATGTCGTCGAGCCGCCCTTCCATCTTCCGCGTGAAGGCGAGGTCCACCAGTTCGGAGAAGTGGCGGACGAGGAAGTCGCTCACCGCAAAGCCGGTAAAGGTCGGCACCAACGCCTGCCCCTGCGCCACGACGTACCCGCGCTCCTGAATGGTGCCGAGGATGGAGGCATAGGTCGACGGGCGACCGATGCCGTTCTCCTCGAGCGCCTTCACCAGCGACGCCTCGGTGTAGCGCGCGGGGGGCTTGGTCTCGTGGCCGACTGGCTCGAGCTCGGTGCAGCTCGGCACATCGCCGACCGTGAGTGGTGGCAACGGATTGTCGCGATCCTCGAGCGCCGCATCCGGATCATCGGAGCCTTCGACATATGCACGGAGGAAGCCCGGGAAGTCGGTGCGAATCCCGCTGGCCTTGAAGCGCGCTTCGCCCACGGTGATTTCGGCGGCGGTGCTGGTCTTCTTCGCGTCCTTCATCTGCGACGCGACGGTGCGCTTCCAGATGAGCGAGTAGAGCGCCAACTCTTCGCCGCCCAGGCGCGTCTCTTCCGGCGTGCGGAAGGAGGAGCCCGCGGGGCGGATCGCCTCGTGCGCTTCCTGCGCGTTGGCGACCTTGTTGGTGTAGCGACGCGGTGCATCGGGGAGGTACTCGTTGCCGTAGAGCCGGGTCACGTTTGCGCGTGCGGCTTTCTCCGCCTGATCCGAGAGCGCGGTCGAGTCCGTCCGCATGTAGGTGATGTAGCCGTTCTCGTAGAGCTTCTGCGCCACCTGCATCGTCCGCCGCGCGCCGAAGCGCAACTTGCGGTTGGCCTCCTGCTGCAGCGTGGAGGTGGTGAAGGGCGCATACGGCCGGAGCGTGCGCGGCGTCTCCTCGACGGAGGTCACCTTCCACGGGGCGTCCTTCAGTCGCTCGGCGAGTGCGCTGGCCTCTACTTCGTTGAGCAGCAGCACATCCTTCCCCGCAGCGATGCGGCCGGTCTGCTCGTCGAAGTCCTTGCCGGTGGCGAGACGCTTGCCGCCGAGCGTCACCAGCCCCGCCTCGAACGCTGCCTTCCCGTGCTCGAGCGTCGCGGTCAGATCCCAGTACGATCCGGTACGGAAGGCGAGCCGCTCGCGCTCCCGGTCCACGATCAGCCGCAGCGCCACCGACTGTACGCGGCCCGCCGAGAGGCCGTTGCCGCCGACCTTGTTCCAGAGAATGGGCGAGACGGTGTAGCCGACGAGCCGATCGAGGATGCGCCGGGTCTCCTGCGCATGGACCAGATTGGTGTCGAGGTCCCGCGGATGTTCGAGCGCCTGAAGAATCGCGTCCTTGGTGATCTCGTGGAACACCATCCGATGCACGGGCACCTTCGGCTGCAGCACCTCGAGGAGGTGCCACGAGATGCTCTCCCCCTCGCGGTCTTCGTCGGTCGCGAGGTAGAGGACGTCGGCTTCCTTCAGGAGGTCCTTCAACTCGCGGATCGTCGACTTCTTGTCGGGCGTGACGATGTAGAGGGGCTCGAAGCCCTCGTCCACATTCACGCCGAACTTGGCCCACTTCTGGTCCTTGTACTTCGGCGGGATCTCGGCAGCCTTCCGGGGCAGGTCGCGGACGTGCCCCATCGAGGCCGCGACCGTGAAGCCGGCCGGGAGGAAACCCCGAATGGTCTTCGCCTTGGTCGGCGACTCGACGATCACCAGCGCACGGCGGCCGAACCCCCCGGAGGAGGAGTTGGAAGCAGCGCGTTTGGTGGTGCGAGTGGCCATGACGAGTCCTGAGTCGTGAGTCGTGAGTCGTGCGTCGTGAGAGGGTGTCATCCTGAGCGAAGCGGCCCGCAGGGACGCGCAGTCGAAGGACCTCTCGATGCCCCTAAATACTATTGCCCGCCGACTCCCGGCAAGGGCTCCCAACGCAAATCGTTGCCTTTCAACGCCTTACCAACCGCCGTATTGCCTCGCCGCGACGACGATCGATTCAGCGGCGGCGGCGGGGGCCGCACGACCCACGGCAACCTCGACGCCGGCCAGCCGGTACCAGCGTTCCCGCTCCGCCAGCAACCCCCGAAGCGAGGCCTCGGGATCACGCCCCTCCAGCAGCGGACGACTCCCCTGGGTGGCCACCCTGCGTGCAGCATCGGCCGGATCCACCGACATATAGAGAATGAGCGCGAACGGTTCGGCCTCGAGCAGGTTGCCGGGCTGGGCGATCCACCCGCCCCCCGCCGCAATCACCTGCGGACCCGCGGCCAATGCCTCCTGCATCGCGGCCCGTTCCCGCCGCCGGAAGCCGGCCTCTCCTTCCTCGGCCCAGATCGCCGGGATCGACTGCCCTGCCTCGGCCACGATCCGGTCGTCGAGGTCACACCAACGCGCCCCGAGCTCGACCGCCACCAGCGGACCGACGGTGCTCTTCCCCGCCCCGGGGAGACCCACCAACACCAGCGAGCGCGGCGTGCTCAGCGCTCCTCCTCCGGCGCCGGCGCATCGCGCAGCGCCTGCCACCGCGCCCCCGCCGCCTGGAGATAGCCGGCCATGTTCCGCTGCATCTCGCCCACCGAGTCGCCGCCGAACTTCTCGACCATTGCATCGGCGAGGACCAACGCCACCAGCGCCTCGGCGATCACGCCCATGGCTGGTACCGCCGTCACATCGGAGCGCTCGCTCACCGCGTTCGCCTCGGTCCCGGTTGCGAGGTTCACCGTCTTGAGCGGCGACATCAACGTGGAGATCGGCTTCATCGCGACGCGCACCACCAAGGGCTCGCCGGTCGTCATCCCACCCTCGAGCCCGCCGGCGTTGTTGCCCAGACGGGCGAAGCCGGCGCGCGGATCGGCCTGCTGGGGCGACGCCCCCGCGTCCCCGCCCACGATGATCGGATCGTGGACCTCCGACCCAGGCCGACGCGCTGCCTCGAAGCCCATCCCGATCTCGACGCCCTTGACCGCGGGGATCGACATGAGGATGCCCGCGAGACGGCCATCGAGCTTCCGATCCCAGCTCACGTGCGAGCCGAGGCCGACCGGGAGCCCCTGAGCGATCACTTCGATCTCGCCGCCGAGTGTGTCGCCATCGGCCTTCGCGCGATCAATCCGCGCCACCATCGCCACCTCGGCCACGGGGTCGAGCGTGCGGACGGAGGATGCATCGCTCGCGTCGTTCAACGGCACAGGGAGTACGGCCGGCACGGCTGCACGAATGCCGCCGAGCGAGACCAGATGGGAGCCGATATCGATCCCGAATTGGGCCAGCAGCTGCCGCGCCACGGCGCCCGCCGCCACGCGAGCGGCCGTCTCGCGGGCCGAGGCGCGTTCGAGGATGTCGCGGGCATCGACGCGGTCATATTTGAGCACGCCCACCAGATCGGCGTGGCCCGGGCGGGGCCTGGTGACGCGGCGGCGACGCAAGTCACCGGGGGTCCCCTCGGCGGACATCACCTCTTCCCAGTTGGCCCAGTCGCGGTTGTGGATCAGCATGGCGATCGGGGAGCCGATGGTCTCGCCGGCGCGAACCCCACTGAGCCACTCGATTCGATCCTGCTCGATCTTCATCCTGGCCCCGCGGCCATGGCCCTGCATCCGTCGGCCGAGGTCGCGATCCACGCAGGCCGCATCGATCGGAACGCCGGCCGGTACGCCCTCGACGAGTGCGACGAGGGCCTTGCCATGGGATTCGCCGGCGGTATGAAATGTCAGTCGCATAGTGACGGGAAGCTAACACCCGGTGGGTCGGGGGTCGCGAGGGGGGGGATGCGACGAGCGCCCGGCAAGGGCCGGGCGCTCGAGGCGGTGCGCACGCTGCAACCGATCAGGGAACGATGTTCTGCGCGTCGTCCACGATCCGCGGCATCACCAGAATGATCAGATCCTTCCGGTTCTCGCGGTTCTCCGAGAAGGAGAAGAGTCCGCCGACGAACGGCAGCCCCGAGAGGAGCGGAATCCCGCTGCGGTTTCGGGTCACGGTGGTCACCGTAAGGCCACCGATCACGGCGGTCTCGCCATCATTCACCAGCAGTCGGGTCTCGGCATACTGCTTCGGGATGGTGAAGCCGAGGTCCGCCGCGGCGAGCGGCTGGATGGACGACCGTTCCGCCTTGATCTCCATGGAGATCTGCCGGTTCGCCGTCACATGCGGACGGACGATCAGCTTGATGCCGGTCTCCTTGAAGGTCACGTTGGCGCGCGGCGCCTGATTGACCTGGCCGAACGAGGAGGCGTCAATGACGCGGACCGGGGTCTCTTCACCGGACCAGATCGTCGCCTCATTGTTGTCGAGGGTATGGACGAGCGGCACGGCCTCGACATCGGTCAACTGGACCTGCTCCAGGGCCGACAGGAACGACGTGATGGAGAAGCCGCCGATCGCGGTCGAGAAGATCAGGTCGAGCGCCGAGCCGGTGATGAGGGCGTCGGCATTCGAGATCGCGGAGACCGCGTTGCCCCCCAGATTGACGACGTTCACGTTCGGGTTGAACGGCTGTCCGGTGAGCGGATCAGGGCGCTGCACGATCTTGTTGAAGAACGACTCGCTGGTGCCGATGTCGTACTTCAGGCCGAGTTGCTGCAGGTCGGTGCGATCGACGTAGATCAGCTTCGCCTGGATCGCGACCAGCGGCGTCCGGACGTCGAGCTGATCGACGAACTCGAGGACCGACTGCATCTTGGTCCGCGTCTCGGTGATGATCACCGAGTTGGTGGCCGAGTCGGGTTGCACGTTGCCGCGATTCTTGGTCAGGATCCCCTTGAGGACGCTGGCCACATCGGTGGCACGGGCGTAGTTGAGCCGCTTCTGGCGCGTATCGAGCACTTCGACGGAGTCCAGCTTGCCGAGCTCGCCCGGCGAGTCCACGCGGATGATGCCACCGCGCATCTCCATGGCCGAGAGGCCCTGCTGGGCGAGCACCGCTTCGAAGGCATAGGGCCAGGGCTGATTGATGATCATCATCGTGACGTCGCCAGTCACGCCCTTGCCGGGCACGATCGAGCGCCCGGAAAAGAAGGAGAACTGGGCGAGCACATCACCGATCGGCATCTTGTCGTAGGTGACCGTGATCGGGCGCATGTCCTGCCCCTGACCCTGCGCGGCGGCGAGCGTGAGCCCGCTGCCGAAGCGATCATCGCCACCGCGGCCGATGCTCGCGGCCACCGGGCGCTCGCGGAGCGGCGCGGTGATCGGCGCCGAGGCGGCGGTGATCCGCTTGGCGCCGCCTTCGCCAGCCGTCCAGCTGGCAAATGGCTCATCCGCGAAGACGAGCGAGATCATGCCCGGGATGCTTCGCTCGACGGCGAAGACCGGGAGTTGATCGAGCTCGATCACGATGCGCACCACGTCGGCGGTGTACTGGTTGACCCGGATGTCGGTCACCCGGCCGCGCCGCTGGCCATCGTACTTGGCGAAGTCAGCGACCGTGGCGCCCTGCACGTCGAGGACGACGCGTGCCGGATCGGGGAGGGTCGATTCCTTCACCGTCACCGTGCCGGCGACGGAGATGGCGAGGCGAGCTGTACCCCCGCCGCTCGAGAGCGAAACCGCCGTGACGGTCGCCTCGGGGAAGGAGCGAAGCGAAGCGGGTGCTGCGGCCACGAGGGCCGGCAACAGCAGCCATGAGAGGGATCGAGTCATCATCAGTTCCCGTCCTCCGTCTTGCGGAGCGAGTAGGTCTGTTCCCGGACGGTGCCGAAGTCGTTCATCCGGAGCACCACGTCCTTGGGCTGGACGCTGGCCACGAGGAGGCGGCCGATGCGGTCGCCGGGGCGGACATTGTAGCGCTTGCTGCTGCCAATATCGCGAAAGGTCGCGACACTGTTCGAGGGCGAGCGCTCGTCGTAGATCACGCCGACGAGGCGCAGATCCGGCAGATCCGGACCACTGGTTTCAAACGTGATGACGGCACGGAACGGATCGCGTGAAGCCACCTGATAGCCGAAGGTCTCGCGCAGCAGCGGTTCCTTGCCGGCCAGTGCCGCCGTGTCCAGGACGAAGGCGTCCTGCTGGGCGGATCCGGCGGCGGCCGCACGCTTGGCCACGTTGGCAGCCGTCACTTTGGCGAGTGCCTCGTCGGCGAGGGAATCTTCCGCCGTCGTTTCCGTCGCACCGCCGCCGCACGCGGCCATCCCGATCGCCAGGAGCAGGAGCAGCTTACGGGGCATCGGGTGCCTCCGCGCCAGTGCTGTCGGGCCTCGCCTTGACGTAGGTCCGAATGGTGAAGCGCGCCTCGATCATGGCCGTGGTGTCGCCGAGCGCCCGCGTCTGGGTCACATTGGCCGCCGCGAGCTTGAGGTCACTTGAGACCATGATGCGCCGCAACGAGGCCACGTCGGTCAGGAACGACCCGACCTGGTGGTAGCGACCGATCACGGACATCGAGTACGCGTAGGTATCGAAGGGCACGGGGCCTTCCACCGGTGACATCACGGTGAAGTCGGACACCGTGACGCCCCGCACCTTGGCGCGGATCTGGATGTCGTCGAGGAGATTGGCGACTTCGCGCTGCTCCGGCACCAGCGCGCGGAGGATCGTCAGTGACGCGCCGTAGGCCGCGGCGCGCGCCTGCACGTCCTCGACCGACTCACGGGCGAGGTCGCGCTTGGCGGTGTCGATCTGGGCCTCGAGCTGGGTAATGGTGTCCTGCAGGGCGGTCGCGCGTTCGCCGCGCGCCTTGAGCCCTTCGACGCCGATCAGGTTCAGGCCATCACCGCTCCATCCGGCATAGCCGATGGCCAGCGCGATGATGCCGAGCAGGATGGGCGTGGTCTTCGGGGTATCGGCCATCGGCTACCTCACCACCGATTCGAGGATCGGCACCGTGCGAATCTGCGACGCATCGGCACGCGCATAGGATGCCTGCAGCGTGAAGCGCGTCAGGGCGCGGTTCATCACGACGACCGTCTTCGCGTCCACAGCCATCACATCCGACAACCAGGGCGAGGCCTCGAGCCGGCGCATGAAGGCGGTGTAGTTCTGCAGGTCGTTCGTCATGCCGACGATCCGCACCACCGGAGGGGGCGCTGCCACGCCGGTCGTGTCGGTGTTGGTTCCCGGCGTGCCGGTCCCGACCTGGGCGACTTCGACCAGCCAGGTGAAGTCAGGGACGGCATTGGCGATGTCATCGAGCAGATGCGGCCAGATGTAGCGATCGCGATCCACCGCCGCGATGGTGCCGATCTGGGCCAGGACGGAGTCGCGAACCCCCTCGGCCCGGCGCTTCTCGGTCAGGAAGCCTTCGTAGCGCCGCTGCTCGGCCTGCGTTTCCTCGAGCTGCGGGACGAGCGCATTGAGCTGGTTGTTCGATCTCAGAAAGAGGCCGCCGAGCCCGACCAGCACGACCGCCCATGCGCCGAGCGCGAAGGCAAGCCATGGCTCCTTGATGCCGCTCCTGAGCCCCCTGAAGCGCTCCTGAATCCCGCCGAACGCCGGTCCACCCTTCTGGACCTGGCGCCGCACTCCGGGCTTCAGATTGATCGTGATCATGGTGCCGGCCTCCTCAGTCCGCGGTCCGCAGGGCGAGCCCGACGGGGAGCATCAGCAGGGGTGCCACCTCGTCCACATTCAGATCGCCGAATGCGCCGGGGGCAGGATTGAGCCGCTCGAGTGGATGGGCCTGCGTCACCGGGATGCGCAGCCGATCGGCCAGCACCCCAGCGAGCCCTGGCACGCGCGAACCGCCGCCGGTCAGGTAGAGGCGCGAGAGCGCCGCCACGGGACGGGTAGACGTCTGCAGAAAGGCCGCTGCACGCTCGATGCCGATCGCCAGCTCCTCGCCGCGATTCGCCACATGCGCCGCCAACGCCGGATCGAGATCGGCGCCGCGCACCACGCGATCGGCGGCGTCCGCCGCCAGACCGCGTTCGCGCTGCAAGTCCTCGCGGAGCCGCCGTACCCCGACCGGGAGATCGCGGGTGAGGACCGGAATGCCATCCTCAAGCAGGTTGATCGTCGTCGTTTCATGGCCCACGTTGGCCAGCGCCACGACGCCACGCATCGCCTCGGGATAGCTGCGCTCGAAGGCGTTGTGCAGCGCAAAGGCCTCGACGTCGATCACACTGGCCTCGAGTCCGATCTCGGCGAGCAACACCATCTTGGACTCGACCAGCTCGCGCTTCGCCGCGACCAGCAACACCTGCATCTGCAAGCCGTCGCCGTCCGGGTCGAGGATCTGGAAGTCGAGCTCGACGTTCTCCTTGTCGAACGGCACGTGCTGATCGGCTTCCCACGGCATGTACTGGCGGGCCTCGGCGTCGCGCATCCGGTCCATCAGGATCTTCTTGATGATGACGTCGCGTCCGCCGACCGCCACGGCGACATCGCGCGTCTTGATCTGCGCGCGCGCCAGGAGATCGCGGACCGTGTCCGCCACGAGCGAGGGATCCATCACTTCGCCTTCGACGATCGCGTCATCCGGCACGCGGGCCATTGCGACCTTCTCCAGCACGGGTTGCCCCGAGCCGTGATTGATCACGACGGCCTTGATGTAGCCGCTGCCGATATCGAGACCGACCGTGGATCGTGTGCGCGGGAAGAGCGCCATAGGAGACCGGATTGTGCGGTGAGGGGTTGTGGTACGCTAGTGCCAAGGACCCCGAGAAGTCAAGTGAGGTACCGTGGATCAAACCGTTACCCACAGGACACTTACGTTCCGAGCGACCGGCGATTTCTGGAACCGCTGCTCCGGTTCACCGGTGAAACAAGTAGCACTCCCTGTGCCACGCGGCCTACCATCGGGGCCGGTAGCGAATCACCCGCAGAGTATCGGCAGGGTGGTAGGCAAGTAAGAGGGTGGCCCGGCGCGCGGCCACGCGCCGGCCCTCTGCGCCGCGCCGAACCGCCTCGGCCGTGATGCTGAGGAGTGCGCCGCGACGGTGTGCATGCAGCAGGACCTGCCACGCGGGAACGGGCGTGGCGCCCCACGCCGTGAGGGAATCCCCGTCTGCGAGCACGCGCAGCGCCGCATCCGCGTCCACACGGTACGCCGCGAGCGCATGGGTGACGACCGCTCGCCCTTCCATGCCGTCGCGGTTCGCCGCCACGAGCTGCAGCCGACTGGTGGCCGCCGCAAGGGTCAGCGCGGCCAGGCTTTCGAGCAGGATGACGAGGACCAGCGCCATGAGGAGGGCCGCGCCACGGCGATCCGCCGAACGCCTCACGGCGCGTTCCCCAGGGGAATCGTGAAGGCGCGGATTCCGGCGACCGTGCCGAGCTCGACTTGCAGGAGGTCCCCGACTCGCGCGAATCGCGAGGCTCCCGAACGGAGCGGCCCCGCGAACGGTTGCACTGGAGACCCGCCATCGGCGGGTGCAAGCCCGAGCCAATCCGAGGCTCCAGCGCGGTAGCGGCGAAGCATCACGGGCTCGAGGACGCGAATCATCCGCACGGAATCCGACGCGACGGATGCCGTGAGTCGCCATGCTGCGGCTCCATCGGGGCAACTCGCCGGGACGATCGCCAACAGTGGCGCATCGTCCCAGGCCGAGGACGGATCCGCCAGCACGGCGATCTGGTCGCGTGCGGCCTCCGGGGCGCGGTCGCCATTCCACTGTGCACGACGAAGCAGCAGGGTTCCCACCCCAGCCCCGCAGGGTTCGCCGCTCCCCACCCGCCGCGAGAGCGCGATCGCGGCGGCGCTGAGGCCGAGCTCGGCCCACTCGCCGTCACGCAACTCCTGTCCGAGAAAGGCCTGGAGCGTCTGCGCCGTCCGCTCCAGCGCGAGCTGCGCGGTCGCCCGCGCCGCTATCCGACTTGCGGCCACGAGTACGCTGGTGACCATCGCCCCGAAGAGCCCGAGCAGGGTGATCGCGAGGAGGAGCTCGAGCAGCGTGACGCCCTGGCGACTCCTCATCGCCCGCATCGGACCACCACCGTCGCCGCCGGCCGCACGGCGTTGCCGGGCCACGAGAGGGCGATTGCCCGTGCGGCACCGCTGTCGGCGCAGCTCGGGGCCACCTCGGCGGCACGCAGGGCGCTCCAGCGCTCGGCGTCGGTGCGCGCGGCAAGCCCGGCGCGTCGCCCGATCCGATCCGCGGTCAGCGCGGCTGCCAAGGCGCCGAGCCCAGCGAGCTCGAGGAGGACGAGCGCGACGAGCAATTCCGCGAGGGTCGCCCCCGCACGGGGCCGAGGACGGGGAGGGATGGCAGTGGGGCAATGCATTGGCGACTCCGGCTGAGGATGGCCGGAAGGTCGCTCACGAAAGCACACCGCAGGTACACAAAACAACGCGGCCCGTCAGCGATGAACGCGAACGGGCCGTGTGCATAGGGAGGACTGCGGTCGATCAGCTCGTGCAGGCCACCCGACCCTCGAGGGTCGCCGGTGCCACCGGTGGAGACGTCCCGAGGAAGATGGCGCATTCCTTGGTGGTGACTCCCGGGACGGTGGAGGTGGCAGCCCAGCCACCGGCCGTCACGTTCGACAAGGTCACGACAACCTGCGGTGAGGTTGCGTAGATCAGGTCCGTACTCGGCAGCGTTCCGCCAAAGTAGGTGTTGTTCTCGTTGTAGTACGCTTCCTGGGCCGACACGATGTTGCGGAGGTCGGCCTTCATCTTGGCGAGGTGCGCCCGTTCTTTCGTCGCCTCGAACTTCGGGATGGCGATCGCGGCGAGGATGCCGATGATCACAATCACGATGAGCAATTCGATCAGCGTGAAACCGCCGGAGCGCCGACGCCGGTCGGAGAGCATGCGCCCCCCGACCGGCGGGACACCGCGTGTGCGGAGCCAATTCAGCACGTTGTCACCCCACCAAGATGAGTGAAACCGTTCAGGCGCAGACGTACTGGCCGTCGTTCGTCCCGGTCCCGCCAACCGTGACCGTGCAGGTCTTCGGATTGACCATGATGGTCGGGTTCGAGACCGTGGCGGTGAAGCTCGCGGCCGAGCCGGCCGTCGAGAACGTGTTGCCGGCCGACGGGGCGAACATCGTCGACGTCAGCGAGGAAGTGTAACCTGAGCCGGCGTCGGAGAAGTAGGCCTCCTGGGCCGTCATGATGTTGCGCAGGTCGGTCTTGACCGACGCCAGCTTCGCCTTGTCCTTGGTGGCCGCGAACTTCGGAATCGCGATCGCGGCAAGAATGCCGATGATGACGACGACGATGAGCAGCTCGATCAGGGTAAAGCCCTTCTTGTTGGTCAACATGGTGTGGCTCTCCGGGGACGATGTGGTGGTACATGGAATCGGGCGCTTCTGAGGCGCCCTTGTCGGCGCTGCCCCACGAAAGTGCACAAGCAATGCCAACCCGACATTCGATGCTCCAACTTGTTTTCGGGCAACCACTTAACCCATCAGTGGCCCCCGTGGCCTCCTCCGGACGCCCGACGCCGTGGCAGGTACTTTGCAACCCGCTTGCCCCGACCGGACGGCGAGTGCCGCCGTTTTAGCCCTCGCCCTCGGAGTTCCCTGCGTGGATCTGCTGCGTCGCCGCCTTGCCATCGGGATCGTGATC
>JBBRGR010000007.1:0-14562 GCA_038223815.1 Gemmatimonadales bacterium | reverse complement strand
GGGGGTAACTTTACCCGGTCCGCGGTCCACGGTGTCCTTTTTCCGGAATCTTCCCGCATGCCCGAATCGCAGTCCTTCGCCAAGCACGCCCGCTTCCTGCCGCCGTACCACTTCTTCGTGGGACCGGTGCTGCTGATCTATTTCATCTACACGGTGCGGGTGGCGCTTGAGGTGCGCGCCTGGCCGGCGGCGCTGGCGTCGGTGGTCGCCTTTGCACTGATCGTCCTCTTCTTCATGGCGCGGGTGATGGTGCTCACCGTCCAGGACCGGGTGATCCGGCTTGAAGAGCGACTGCGTCTGGCACGGCTTCTTCCCGCCGACCTGCAGTCCCGTATTGATGAGCTGACCCGAGGTCAGCTCGTCGCACTGCGCTTCGCGTCGGACGGTGAAGTGGCGGAGCTGACGCGGAAGGTCCTGACCGAGGGGATCACCGACAAGAAGACGATCAAGTCGCTGGTGAAGGAGTGGCGCCCGGATCACCTCCGCGCGTAGTGCGTCGACGAGCGGATGCAACTGGGACGGACCACGCTCCGCCGCAATCACTACCGACGTATCGAGGGTCACTCCCCCTCCGCCCCCTCCCGCTCCAGCGCAGCCAGATCCCCGGCGCAGAGCTGGGCCACACACCGGGTGACACGGGCCGCGTCCCACTCCCACCAGCGCAGGGCGAGCAGCCGAGCGATCGTCGCGTCATCAAAACGGAAGCGTAGGAGTGTGGCGGGGTTGCCACCCACGATCGCGTAGGGAGGGACATCCTTCGTGACGAGGGCGCCGGTGGCGATGATGGCACCATCCCCGATCGTCACGCCGGGCATGATGGTGGCGCCATTGCCGATCCACACGTCATTGCCGACCGTCGTGTCGCCCTTGAAGGGCCACTGCGGTGCCTCCGCCAGCCCCCACCCCTGACCAAAGATCGGGAACGGGTAGGACGTGAGCCAGGTCGTGGCGTGATTGCCACCGTTCATGAGGAAGCGCACCCCTGCCGCGATGCAGCAGTAGCGGCCGATGATGAGCTTGTCGCCGATGAAGTCGAAATGGTAGAGGACGTTGCGCTCGAACTGCTCGGGGCCGTCGGGGTCGTCGTAATAGGTGTAGTCCCCGACCTCAATGGTCGGCCGGGTGATGAACGGCTTGAGGAAGCCGGTGCGGGTCACGCCGGGCAGCGGATAGCGGGTCTCGGGTGAGGGGCCGATCCCGAGGCGCTTGCCATAGAAGAGCCCGCAGCCGCTGTGCCCGGTGTTCCCCATCGGGCCGGAGAGCGGCTGAAAGGCGAGCTTCTGATAGAGGTGGCCAGCCTCGACCATCGAGTGCAGCGTCTCGAGGTACATATAGCGAAAGTCGCGGTGGAACGCTTCCGCCTCGAGCCGCGTGACCAGTTGTCGCCCGATCCCCTGCCCACGCGCTTCGGGAAGGAAGTACATCTTCTTCAACTCGCAGGTCTCGGCGTCGCCGTCCTGGAGGGGGGCGATCCCCCCGCATCCCACCACCATGCCGGCAGCATCCTCGACGACGAGGAGCAGCGCTCGAGGGTGGGCATAGGACTCGTACATCGCATCCACCTCGGCGTCCTCGATGGAGAAGCCGGGACCGACCGCGCCGTAGGAGGTCATCACGGTGCGGATGATATGGGCGAGCCGAGCGTTGTCCGCGGAATTGCTGGGGCGGAGTCGCAGCATCGTGGGGAGCGTCATGCGGTGAGGCAATCCGGTGGAAGGGGTGCATTCAGGAGGTCAGCGGGGGAATCTACGCACCCCACCCAGTTGCGCGCGACGCCGGAATCCGCTTTCCTCGCAGCCACCAGCGCCCCAGGATCCGTGTGCCACCGACCACGTCCCCACGACGGAGCACCGCATGAAGAAACTGATCCAGGGTCTCATCGACTTCCGCCGCCACACGCTGCCGGCCTACCGCCTCACCTTCGCCAAACTCGCCCAGAGCCAGAATCCCGACTGTCTCTTCATTGCGTGTGCCGACAGCCGAGTGGTGCCGAACCTCTTTGCCTCGACCAATCCAGGGGACCTCTTCGTGGTCCGGAATGTCGGCAACCTGGTGCCCACCCACGCGGCGGCTGCGACCGACCAGTCGGTGTCCTCGGCGCTCGAGTACTCGGTCCTTGTCCTGGGTGTCAGCGATATCGTGGTCTGCGGCCATTCCAACTGCGGTGCGATGAAAGGATTGCTCGACGGCCCGTTGCCCGAAGGCGCCGCCACGCTCGCGGGGTGGCTCGCCCACGGAAAGTCCTCGCTGGACCGGATGGTGAAGGAAAACGAGGGGATGCAGTTTCCCATCCACGATCGGCTCTCCCGCGCGAATGTCCTTGAGCAGGTGGACCATCTGCGCTCGTTCCCGTTCGTGCGGCAGCGGATCAGCGAGGAGAAGATCCGCGTGCACGGCTGGTGGTTCGATGTCGGCAGCGCCGACGTCTACGCCCACGAGCCGGAGCTGGGATGGGTCCTCATCGATGAAGTCGAGGGCGCGCGGATCCTGGGGGAGCCGGTTGCGTAGGTCGTTGCGTCCGGCAGAGCTTCAGGCCCCCGTGCGCTGTGTCGCCTCACGGTCCCGAGCGAACGGACCTCGAAAGCGTAGCCAGTCGCTCCGGGCGTGTGGGGTGCAACGGCACTCATGCGTCTCCCGTGCGTCGGCGCGTCCCCGGCACAGACCCGCTTCCTCCACCCGCAAGGAGCTGGTCAGGGCCACGCGCGAGCGCGCGAGCTGATCCACCACTCACGCCACCTCAGGAGCAGATGATGGGACTCTTCAGCAACATCCTCGCGACGCTCGGCATCGGCAATGAGCAGCCGCCAGCCGCCACCGTCCCAGCGCCGACGGCCGGGACCGGGCCGATCGGTGGCAGCGCACCGCCGTCTGCGCCGATCGCGCCCACGCCGATCCCGGTCGTGGATGTGGTCGCGGAGCTCACTCGCCGTGCTGCCGCCAATCCCCAGAAGCTCAACTGGGAGACGTCGATCATTGACCTCCTCAAGCTGCTTGAGATGGACAGCAGTCTTTCGGCACGGAAGGAACTCGCCAACGAAATGGGCTGCCCGCTTCAGTTGCGTGAGGATTCGGCACAGATGAACATGTGGCTCCACAGGACGGTGCTTGAGCGGATCGCCTACAACGGTGGCAACATCCCGAAGCACCTGATCGACTGAGGCGTTCTTCGGCGACCGCGCCGTGGGCGCGTCGTCGCAGCGGGTGGCGAGCACGGCGTCGAAGGGCGCCGCGATCGTCACGACCAATCGCGAGTCGGTGTCACGATCCGTCCGACCGCGAGACCGGTGACGTCGCCCGCGAGGAGGATCGAGGTGCGGCTTGCCATCCCGTCAGGCGCATCCCTCGACCAGATCGACCGCCTCGCGACGTCCGGCGCGCATGGAGGTGACCACCTTGCCATCGGTCTCGAAGAGCAGTCGCATGGCGGGGTACGCTGGGTCTTCGACGATGAGGTAGTGCCCCTCGGGCCCGGTGTAATGGTGTGGCTCCACGCGGATCCTGCCGACGTAGCGCGCCAGCACATCCGCTTCCGTGCTCCCGACGGCAACATCCTTCGCGGTCGTGACCCCCGGCTCGAAGATGTTGATCCGTACCACGGTGGTTCCATCGAGCATGAAGGAGATGCCCGCGGGCACATCGGCAAAGCGCACATCGCCACAGCGCTCGCCGGGTTCAAGGCGCTCGATGGACGCATTCCCGAACAGCCTCTCAAGCGCCGCCACCTGCATGCCCACGCGGACGGCGCCGATGGCATCCATGCCGAGCTGCCAAGCCGGGGCCACGGGCGACGCGGCGGGTGGCGCTGCGGGTGGTGCTGCGGGCGGTGCTGCGGGCGGTTCGGCGGGTTCGTCGCGGCAGGCCGTGAGGACTGGCAGTGTCATCAGGAGGAGGCAGAGGCGGGCGCGATAGGTCACAGGACAGCACCCTCTGACGGTGTTCAGTGCGGGGAGGCAGGATGAGGCCACGGCAGACTAAGGGAGGCTCCAACGAGCTGGGGAGGCAGGACCCGAACCTGCAACTTCCCGGTTAACAGCCGGGCGGTCTGCCAGTTGACCTACACCCCATGGGCGCGATCTGCCGCCACAGGACGGCAGATCGTCTCCCACCATACTGCATCGGCGGCGTGCGGTCAACGGCAGTGCCGATCGGCCGCACGCCGTGCAGTCGATGCCCTCCTGCCACTCCCTACCGGCGAAAGCCGCCGACGGGGCGCATGACCACGGCGCCCATGCCGCCGAGTCCCTCGAGCACCTCGGCATTCGGCGTGCCGTACAGATGGACGGCCGTCGGCGTCAGCACGGTGAAGAAGCGCTCGGCATACGTGGCGCCGAACGTGCCCATGTGGATCAAGGCCGCCCCCGAGTCGGCATAGCGCTCCCAGAGGTGGCACTCGCTGCCGTCGGCACTCAGACTCCACTCGTACTCGAGCGTGCCGGGTTCGTGTGCGGCCGTCGCGGCGACCATCTCGTCCAGCAGCATCTGCAATTCGGCGTGGCGACCCGCTGCAACAGTCATCTGCAACATCCAGGCGACGTCCGTACTCATCCGGTCAACTCCTTCTGGTGGTGGGGTCCGAGGGAAGCCCTCGAATGTACCGTCGAGGTGTGGGCCGGGCAAAGGCACGACAGCGACCGCTCCATCACCCAAGTGCGCTCACTCCGCGGCGACTGCCGCACGTGCCAGTTCCACGAGTGTCCAGTACGACGGCGGATAGCCGTGCTGCCGCTGCCACGTCGCAGTCGCCTGACGGACGGCGTCCGCGAGCCTGGCGTGCCGCTCGGAGTAGCTGCGATTCCGGAGCGCGGCGGCGGGCGACATGCCCTCCGGGATCGGACCCATCTGCCCCACCTGCTGCATCGCCCAGCTGGCACCCTTGGCGAGGCGCGCAAACGGCAACTGATGCCAGCCGAAGGTGATCGCGTCCCCGCGATCGGCCCCTTCGAGCATGGCATCGGTCACGGCATTGTCGAGGTGATCCTGAAAGAGCAGTGCCGGGTCGCGCCATTCGGCGACCACCACGAGCTGCGGGTCATACTCGAGGTCGGAGGGCTCCTGTGTCTCGAAGTGTTCGACGCCGAAGCCGCCGAGCCAGCGCCGCAATCCCTCGCTCGTGATGGTGGAGCTGCCGGTCCAGAGGGTGATCCCCTCGCCGAGGTACGCGGCGGAGGCGACCTCGGAACAGAAGAGGCGCGAGGGGTCGAGGTAGTTCATCGCGAAGTCATAGGGAATGTGCTCTGCGAGCGTGCGCGCGCGGATCGTGGTCGCCGCATGATGGGCCAGCAACGGATCCTTCAGCACTTGTGGCAGATCGGCGCGAATGCGCAGCACCATCAATCGCAGCTTCTTGTCCGCCAAGTACGTCTCGGCACGGCTGATCGTGACGCCGCGCTCGATGTGCGCCTCCACCACGCTCACCTCCTGTGTGGCGGCATCGATGTGTACCAGCCCGATGTGCGAGAAGTTGCCGGGGAAGTCGCTTCCGCGCGCGATCAGTGCCGAGGTCGGATACCCTCCGCGTGACACCAGAATGTCCCCGGAGCGGAGACGCACCCCGTGCACCATGGCGGAGGGGGCAGCCGAGGGCTCATCCACCACGAGTTGCAAGGCATGCTGCTGGTCAGGATACTGCAGCAGGACTTCCTCGACGGCGGCACGCGAACCGTACAGCGCGCGATAGAGCCGATCGCGCGTGGTGCGGTCGGTGATATCCCACGCGCGCGACTGGCGCTTGATGGCCACGCCCATCGCACGTTGCAGCGCGAGGTAGTCGTCGAGGGGAGCGGGGCATGCCGCGACCTGTGCACTCACGGCGAAGAAGCGTGCCTCCAGTGTGTCGAGCATCAGCAACGCCGGGGGCATGGTGACCGTCTCGAGCGAGTCCACGCGCTGCTGGAGCGCACGGACTTCGGCGCCGGTCGTCGTCGTGTCGGCGCATCCTGCAGTCCGCGCGGCCACGAAGGTCGCTTCGTGCGCCTGCCAGAGCGAGTCACGATTCCAGACGAACGCGCTGTCCTGCATGGGCGCGATCGGCAGTTGCGGGGAAGGCAGCGGGACACTCAACCCAGCCAGCAGCACCACCACGCTGCCGGCCGCAACGCGTGCGTTCATGGCAGGACGACTCCCTCGATGCGGTCGATCATCCAGGCGATCCGCTTGGCATCGCTCGCGGTGAGCCGGTAGCTGCGTGGCCCGATCCGCTCGCCGCCCCAGTCGGTCACCACCTTGTCGAGTCGCGGCGTCAGCGAATCCGCGTAGCTGCTGCGGATCGTGAACTCCACGCGGTAGGGCTTCTCGAGCGTGAACGGCGTGATCTCGCCGGCCTTGGTGCGCCGCACGGCCTCGGTCGCGCCGGCGGCGAGCATCCGCTGCACCTGCGTCGGCGAATAGGTGATCGCGGCTGCGCCGCCGAGGGCGATCTTCACCCGGACAAAGACCACCCGATCGCCGAGCATCTCGCGCACTTCGTGCTCAAGTTCGTCGTCGCCGCTCACCAGCGACACCGGGACGCCCTGCTCGCCCGCGACGAGCGCGTTGATCCCGACTTCGTTCAGGGCCTTCCCGTTCACGGAGAAGGACCCGAAGGCGTAGCTGTGCGACATCACGCCGCGCCGTGCCGGGGAGGCGTGCATGGCCAGCATCATCATCGTCTGAAATGAGCTGTCGATCCCGGTGCTCATCACCATCGGCTTGGGATAGCCGCGGATGAGGATCGCCTCCTGATCGAGCGACCAGGGGAGCAGGTTGGCAAAACGATTGCCGCCGTGTCCTTCATTCACCACGAAGGCCCGTGCGCCGCCAGTGCGTGCGCCCTGGATGGTGGCGTTGACTTCCTTGGTGAGCATGTCGCGATAGTGTGACCAGTAGTCCGGGCCGGTGCGATCCTTGTAGGCCGGCCCTTCGTTGCCGGCGATGACCTCCTGGTTCTTCACGGCGGAGCCCATCCCCTCCATGTCGACGAGGAGATAGACGCGATAACCCTGCTGCGCAGGGACCGCCTTGTCCCAGCCGTTGAGCGGTTGCTGCGACGCGGCTGGCGCGGCCAGCAGGGCGACGAGGCCAGACACGACGAGCAGGCGAGGGAAGCGCATCGGAATCCTCCTGGGTGAATGGCGTGCGGGGGGCCAGTGCGGGAGGCGGTCCAGCACGGGGTGGATCAAAGTCTACTATCCGAGGAGATGACGCACCACGGCCCCGGAGACGGTCACGTCACCCACCGTGGCGTAGAGCTGCCGGTCGGTGACCGAGAGGCCGAGCCGGATGCGCCGATCGAGCAGCTCGACGAGGCCGTCGATCAGCTCGCGGTCAAAGGCATAGAGTTCCAGTGCCTCGGCGCGATGGATCCGCGCGCCCTCCAGTTGTCGCAGCAGGGTCCGCGGTTCCTTGTGCGTGTACACCGCGACCCGCGGCGCGGCCTTGCTCGCCTTGTGGAGCCGCGCCGCATCGGGGGAGCCGATCTCGATCCACGTCAGGATGGTCCCGGTGAGGTCGCGGACGGCGATGGGCGGATCGTCCGGTTCGGAGATCCCCCGTCCGAACGCGATGCCTTCGGTGTACTCGAGGCAATAGGCCAGGATGCGCGCGACCAGATACTCCGCGGACTCGGAGGGGTGACATGCCACCCGGAGCGTCAGCTCCTCGTAGACCCCACGATCCACGTCGGCGAGGGAGATGTCGAGGTTGTAGATCGTCGCGGTCAGGGCCACGTGCTGCTCCCGGGGTCGATCGGAGGTCGACGCGCCCGCGCCCGGTTCACCACCGGTCGCGTTCCCGATCGTGATCCGACCAGCCTCCGCCTCACAGGCCGAACTGCCGGAGATGGTGGTCGGTATGCAGATACGCCCAGCGATGCCAATCGGCAGCGTCCATCGCGCCGAAGATCGGATGGTGAGGGGCCACAGCCGCATCCCCCGCCGCGGCGAGGTCGCGCAGGCCACAGAGTGCCCGGTCGCGGTCAGCGGGGAACCCCTCCAGCAGGAGCACCTTCGCCCCCGGCTCGGCCCCGGATTTGATGCCGCGCGGCCAGCGCAGCGGACTCCCGAGGGCAACCCACTTGATGAAACGGCTCGGCGGTCTGGACGAGGTGGAGAAGGTGACGCGACCCAACGCCGCGTCGGTGCCATCGCCGAGGTGGGCGAGCATCTGATGCGCGCTGATGGAGCCCCAGAGGCGCTCGTGCGCGGGCGTGATCATGTCGATGCGCCGGCAGAGTGCGGCCAGGACATGGGGATGGGCGGCGGTCTTCACGTTGCGTCCTCCATCATGGGGTCTTCCGCGAGCGTGGCTCGACGATCACCTCGAGCGGGATCTGCCATCCGGCGCCCTCGCTGGCGACGTCAATCCGCCAGGTCCCGGGTACCGTGGGCGTCCACTCGAAGTCGGCCGTTTCGCCGGGCCCCATCAGCACGTGGGCGAGGCGCCGCGTGGCGAGTGCCGCGGGTAGATCGGCGCCATCCTTGGCCACCGCGCGCCAGCGTGCCGTGGTCGAGTCGTTGCGCAACGTGAAGTCGATAGCCCAGTCCGGGTGGATGCTCACAAATCGCAACCGGTGCGTTTCCCCGGTGGTCAGGCGCAGTGGTTCGGGGGAGCGCCGGCCGTTGACCAAGGCGTACGGCGCCTCGAATTTGTGTTCGACCGACGGCCCACCGCCCCCGGTCACGACCAGATGGTCGCGCGTCGGATCGCGCTTCCGGTCGGTGACGAGAATCGCGCCGTACATCCCCGAGTTGATCTGGTGCCGATCGTTGAAGTGCGAGTGGTACGGAAAGGTGCCAGCGCGCGGCGGGACAAATTCCGCCACGAATGAATCGCCAGGAGCGATCTGCGAGTAGATGCGATCGCCGAGGCCGCTCCAGTTCGGCACACCATCGGGAAAGCTCTCGATCTCGAGGCCATGCCAGTGCACGCTGGTCGGCTCGGTAAGTCGATTGACGAGCACGATCCGCACCGGCTTGCCTCGTTCGAGTTCGAGCACTGGACCCGGCAGCGAGACCGTGTTGACGGGTGGAACCGAGTCGCCGTGCTGCTCGACGAAGCCGATGGCGGGGACGCCCCCCGGGAGCCGTGCGGGCTGGCTCTGCACCAGCAGCTTGATGGTCCGTGCCCCGACCATGCTCGGCTCCGTGTGGCCGGGCTTGGGCGTCACCTGCAGGGCGACCACCAGCCCGCGCATCGCGTGGGTCGACATGTCATGGCCTGCGCCATGTGCCGTCATCGCGGACGAGTCGCGTGGCGAGCCGACCAGTGACGCGGTCTCGTCCACGTGAAAGGCGAAGTGACAGTGGAAGATCCAGTTACCTGGCGTGGACGGCAGGAAGGAGAAGACCGTCGAGGCACCGCCCGCGAGCAGGTCGGTGTTGGAGAGCAGTTGTCGATGGGGCGGAACGACCGTACCGCCATGCATTTCGGTGCGATAGTAGAAGCCGTGCAGGTGCATCGGGTGGGCGAACGACATCGTGTTGATGACGCGGAAGCGCACCGAGTCGCCCTGCGGGAGCACCAGGCGCTCGGTGTACGGAAAGCCCTTCCCGTTGATCGCCATCACACTCTCGAAGGTCTGGCGCCGATCGGGGTAGGGATGGAACCACTCGCTCATCAGGAAAACGTGGTCATCGGTCCGGGCCCCGGGCGCATCCACGACGATCGCCCCGTTGAGCTGCGCATCGAGCCAATTGCGATCGACCACGGCGGTGCCCAGAAAGGCGCCCCAGTAGAAGAAGGTCCCCGCCGTCGCAAGGCGAACCCGTACCTCGCGCGTGACGCCGACGGCGAGGTGCACGGTATCGGTGGCAGGGGCGGTGCCGGCGCGGAGTCCGCCGATCACCAGCGCGGAGTCGCTGCGGTTCCGGAGCGTCAGCCAGACGTCGGTGCCCTGCCGAGCACGGATCATCGGACCCGGCACGAGCGGTGCCTTTCCGGGCTCCCCAAAGGCGAGGACCGGGATCGCCGGCTCATCATCGCCCTCGGGCTGCCACGCGGCAGCGGTCACGTCGAGCGCGAGGCGCAGGGTGGTGCCGCTGAGCGTCCCGGCGCCGACCCGATTCTGGTGGACCACGGCGCGCGCCGCACCGGCTGCCGGCCGGGGGAGGGGCCGCCGCGGGAGGGGCGTCACCAGCTGGGCATGGAGAATGACGCCCAGTACGGCTGCGGTCGTGGTCAGCATGGTCACACCAGGGGCGGCGAGAGAAGGTCAGTAGAGCGGTGCTGCAATGCGGCCGATCCAGGCGAGCGCCTCGGCGAGCGCCTGGCCGACCGGCGTCGGAGTGATCACCAAGACCGCAGCCTCCAGTCCGATCGAGACGGGCAGGCCCCAGCGATAGACCCGATGCACACCGCGTCCTCGGCGCCAATCCATGGCGATCGCCACCAACACGAAGAGGTTGGGTGCCAGGATGCCGACCACCCCGGCCGACGACCCGAACCCCATGAACTGCCCGGCGATCCGGAAGCCGGCGGCGCCGAGTCCGCCGGTGCTGGCGAGCAGCATGAAGCGTCGGTGGCGATCGCGGTCGCGCCGGGCCCGGAGACCCAGGGTATAGAACAGCGTGAAGAGTACCAGATTCGAGAAGACCGCCGGCCCCATCGCCTGCCAGAACGGCGACCCCTCGGGTTGCCGCGACGCCTGCATCTGGGTGCCGATCACCACCATTCCCGTCGCCACCATGGCGACCGCGAGCGCCAGACTGCCGGCGCCGAGCGTCCGATGCCACACCACCCGGCGAATCCTGATCAGCCCAGCCTGCAGCGGCAGGAGCAGATACCAGAGGAAGAAGGTCCAGCCGTGGAGGTGGACCGTCGGTGAGGCGTCGGGATACGCGCGGGCGATGATCGGACCGAAATAGGTGATGGAGAAGCCGTAGTAGGCCGTCGCCGAGATGGCGAGACACAGCCACAGATACGAAGACTGCCGTCGCGCGGAGTCGGTCATCAGCACACCAGATGCATGGGGGAATGCCACCAAGCTACCGGCCGCGGTGACATCCGGCAATCGACGCCATTCGAACGTGTCAGCCGAGGGCGACCTGTCGGACGCTCAGCACTTCCGGCACCGCCCGCAACTGCGCCACCTGCGATGGACCCAGTCTGGCGTCCACGCCGATGGCGGCCAGTGCCTCGCCACCCGCTACATCCCGCGAGACACTGTATTGACCGATGTTGATGCCCGCCGCCGCGAGCACCGTGCCCACCTGGCCGATGACCCCTGGTACGTCGCGATTGCGCAGCAGGATCAGGTCGCCCTGCGGCACGATGTCCACGCGATACTCGTCAATTCGGACGATCCGCGCGTGGGCGCCCTCGAGCACGGCTCCCGCCACCCGGACAGCGCCCAGCTCGCCCGTCATCCGGACCTCCAGATACGCTGCGTAGTCCTCGCGTGGAGGGAGTTGTGTCCGCGCGACGCCGATGCCGCGCCCCTCGGCGAGGTGCAGCGCGTTGACCACGTTGACGGACTGGCGCCCAACCACCTCGGTGAGCGCGCCGATCAGCACGGCCGAGGCAAGCGACTGCAATCCGTCCTCGTCGCGCCCTGCATAGCGCACCTCGACCTGCGTGAGGCGATGGTCCAGCAGCGCCGACCCGATGCGGCCGATCCGTTCCGCCAGATCGAGCATCGGTCGCAGTCGCCGCATCTTGTCGCCGCCGATGCCCGGTGCATTCACGGCACGCGTCAGGTCGCCGTCCACGAGGGCGTCCCGCACGGCGGCCGCGATCTCGAGCGCGACGTTCTGCTGCGCCTCTTCCGTGGAGGCCCCGAGGTGCGGCGTCAGCACGGCGTTGTCGAGGGCGCGGAAGGGATGGTCCGCCGGCAACGGTTCCTGCTCGTAGACATCGAGTCCCGCCCCCGCAATGGTCCCTTCACGAAGCGCCACCAGCAGCGCCGCCTCGTCGTAGATCTCGCCCCGCGCCACATTGAGCACCACCGCTGTCGGCTGCATCATCGCGAACTGCGCCGCACCAATCAATCCAGTGGTGGCGGGGGTAAGCGGGACATGCACGGAGATGATGTCGGCACGCCGCATCACGTCATCGAATGAGGCGATTTCCGCACCGAGCGCCTCGGCGCGATCGGCATGGAGGTAGGGGTCGAAGATCACGATCCGCATCCCGAAGGCGCGGGCGCGGATCGCGACTTCGCCGCCGATGCGCCCTGCGCCCACCAATCCGAGGGTCTTGCCGTAGAGTTCGCTGCCGCTGAATTTGGCCCGATCCCACGCACCCGCCTTCATCGAGCGGTCCGCGGCGGAGACGCGCCGTGCCACACTCAGCATCAGCGCCATCGTCAGCTCGGCGGCCGAGATGGTATTGCCGGCCGGGGCGTTGAGCACGGCGATGCCATGCTCGGTTGCCGCGGGGACGTCAATCGTGTCCACCCCCACGCCGGCGCGCCCGATCACCTTGAGCCTGGTCGTCACGGCGAGCGCCTCGCGTGGAATCTTCGCCGCGCTGCGGACAATCACCGCATCCACCTCAGTCAGCGCCTCCGTCAGTTCCGTGATCGAGAGTCCCACCTTGGTGATCAACTCGAAGCGCGGGTCATCACGGAGTGGAGCAAGCCCCTCCGCAGCGATCTTGTCGGCGATCAGGACGCGATAGAGCGCGGTCATGCGGTGAGCACCTCTTCGAGGACAGCGAGGACGTCGTCGAGTTCGGCGACGGTGTGCTCGCCCATGTGGCCGATGCGGATGGTGGTGTCCTTCAGCTTGCCGTAGCCCGCCGAAATCGTGAAGCCCTTCGCCTTCATGGCCGCGTTGATCTCGCTACCCTTCTGGGCTGGCGGGACGGCGATGGTGCTGACCGTCCAGGAACGGTGGCCTTCGGGGGCGAACATCCGCACCGCAATCCCCCGCGCCGACATCGCCGTGACCCAGGCCGCCGTCCGTTCGGCCATCGCCTGATGCCTCGCCAACCGGACCGGGAGCGTCTCGGCATCGAGGTGCTCGAGTTGTGCCGCCAGAGCATAGAGGAGCGAGACGGCCGGCGTGTTGGGGGTCTGGTGCAGCAGGGCGTATTTCTCGAACTCGAGGAAGTCGAAGTAGACGCCCCGCCCCGGGATCCCCTTGGCACGCTCGAGGATGTTCGGCTGCGCCACGGCAAAGGCGAGCCCCGGCGGCAGCGCCATCGCCTTCTGTGACCCGGTGAGCACCACGTCGAGTCCCCACGCATCGGTCTCGCACGGCACACCGGCGAGCCCGGTCACGCTGTCCACCAGCAGCACGACGTCGCCCGTGGCGTGGACGGCGTCGGCGAGTTCGCGAATCGGGTTGAGCACACCGGTGGATGTCTCGGAATGCACGACCGTCACCGCATCGTAGTCACCCGCCTTCAAGGCGTCCGCCACGCGCTGGGGATCGTGGGCCTCGCCCCACTCGACGGCCAGCGCATCCGCCTCGAGGCCGCACGCGAGCGCGATCTTGTGGAAGCGGTCACTGAACGCGCCGTTCACCAGCGAGAGGACGCGGCGACGCGCCCCGTTCCGGAGGGCGCCTTCCATGAACCCCGTCGCGGACGACGCGGAGATGTACACCGGACGCCTGGTGCAGAAGAGCCGCTGCAGCGACGGCGCGATGCGCGCCAGCAACTCTTCCATCCCCTTGCCGCGGTGACCAATCATCGCGCGATGCTGCGCGGCGAGGATGTCGTCGCGAACTTCTGTGGGACCGGGCAGAAAGAAGCGACCGAAGGGAGGCATGGAGAGAGCTCGAATGGTGAACGGTGAACGGCAACCTGCGACGTACGACTCACGACTCACGACTCACGACCAACGACCAACGACTAACAACCAAGCTGCTCCAACACCCCCACCAACGACCCTCGCACGACCGCATCCGCCTTCCGTGTCACCGCCTCCCGTTCCACCACGCCCGCATACGCAATGAACATCTCGACCGCGGGTCGCGCCTCGAGGTCCGTGATCCCGTCGCCCACCATCAGGATCGGGGTCGGCAGGGCCGTGCGCCATGCGGTGAGCACGGTGTGCTTGCCTCCCGATCGGGTCAGCGGCGAGGCCTCATCGAAGCCGGCGTACTCCCCAGAATCGTCGAAATAGATGTCTACGGCGGCCACATCCTCGGGGCGGAGGCCAAGCCATGCCGCGAACGGGAGGATCGCCTGACGGAGACCTCCGGACAGGATGCGGACCTCGACACCATGGGCCCGCAGCGCCGCCACCGTCTCGCGGGCCCCGGGGACGGCCGTCGTGATGTACTGCGCGCCGAGCGCGGCGACGGCATCGCGTCCGGGCCGGATCAATGCCAGGCGTTGGCCATACACGGCTTGCAGCGGCACCTCGCCGCGCATGGCCGACTCGGTCAGGGCGGCGATCGCCTCCCGACGACCGATGGCGAGCTCGTCGATCCCCTCGATGGCGGAGAGGGTCGAGTCGCAGTCGAACACCACGGTGCGGAAGCGTGGGGTCGGGCTGACTGGGGGTATGGCGGGGAGCATCCCTGCAAATATAGCGCGTCCCCGCCAGCCCATTCAGCCGGGTGGAGCGCCGCCCCGGCGTTGCCGGAGCACCTCGTACACGCCGATGGCCACGGCGGTCGACAGGTTGAGCGAGCGCAC
>JBBRGR010000006.1:0-15113 GCA_038223815.1 Gemmatimonadales bacterium | reverse complement strand
GACGTGGTGGCGGAGTTGGTGGATGGGGGGAGTTGGTTGCCGAGGTAGGGGCGGTCACGGAGAACGACCCGGAGCGCAACACGGTCAGCGTGCGTCACCCTTCTAGTGAATAGAGACACGCATCGAGCACCGACAGCACTTCCTCGAGCATCGCGACAGGTGCAACACCGATGCGCTTTGCCTTGCGCGACCGGAAGTCGATCGACTTGACCTGCTCCACCATCACAAACCCTGTCACCCCACTCTCGGCGGGCACGGCCACGTGGAATGGGTACCTGCGATCAGTCGTGGTGATCGGACAGGCGATGCAGAGCCCGGTGTGCCGATTGAAGAGCGTCTGGCTGACCACCAGGGCAGGTCGGCGACCACGCTGCTCATGCCCGGACTGCGGGTCGAAGGAGAGGGTGATCAGGTCGCCCTTTTGAGGTAGATAGTCAGCCATCTACCAGACCTCCCGACCTGTCGGGGGGCCCCACTCCAGTTCGCCGATGGGCTTGCCCTTGGGGATGCCTCGGACGAGCACGCGGAGGTCATGACCGCCACGGACGCGTCGCACCGGGGTGATGACAATGCTGCCATCGCGCACGACCACATCGACCTCGTCGCCGACCGCGATCGCGGCATCCGCGAGCAGCGTCTTGCCGAGCCGAAGGCCTTGGGAGTTGCCCCACTTCTGTACCTTGGTGACCATGGCTTCCTCTGGAGGGATATCCGCAGTATAGCCGTTGGGGAGGGAGTGTGCCATGGGGGGAAGGTGGTCGGTGCCCGCCGCTCTGTGGTGACCGCATTCATCCGTGAGGGAGCCAAAGAAGGCGCTTTCGACCAGGCATCACGCCGCGACTTCGACCATCACGGCGTATGAGTGAGGCGACGGAGTCTCGAGCCCCGCCCCCTGCAGCGCCTCGGCGTGGAAGGCCATGGCCTCACGCATCGCCAACGCGTCCGCTGCACCGCCTTTCTGCGCCGCCAGCAATTCAGTGCGTTCGGGTTGGGCGAAGCGCGCGCTGGACAAGTTGCTCCAGCTCGGAGAACTCTGGCGCGCCCAGGACGAGATGGCCGTTGATGAGCCAAGTCGGCGTTACATCATACTGATGGTCTTCTGGCGTCGGCGGTTTGTGCTTCGATCACGGCCAATGGCTCAGCCACGTCGAGGCATGCCTCGAATCGATGCAGATCCCCGACACCAGATTCTCGAGCCAACTCACGAATTGTTGAGCGCGCAACCACCCGCATTGCACGGGAGAAGGCACGATCGTGGAACTTCTGCCAGGAATCCTGATCGCCCGCACATTCGCTGGCGATCGCCCAGTCAAGCGACGTCCCGTATCCCGGGCGGTCCACGGGAGGGGCATTGTGCATCCAGGTCACGCGGAGCTGATCAGGATATTTCTTCATCAGCGTGGCAAGCGATTGGTGCAACTGCCTGCAGAACTCGCATGTATAATTGCCACACTCGACGATACGTACCACTGCATCGGTGGGTCCCACCGTGTGCCCGGTGGCATACCAGCGACCAAGCGTCTTGGCATCAGGTACCTTCGCGTGGTGGCCAGGAAGAACCAGTCCGCGAGAAAGGAGCGCTTCGCGCCTGCCGGCTGTACCGGTTTCTTCCTTCCTATTCGCCCACACGACAACACACACGGCGGCCACGGCCAGAGTAGTGAGTGCTGTGGTGAACCGCGCCTCTGAACCGAAGGGCATGGACACCTTCGCGCCTCTCCAAGCGCGGGGAGTCCGACCCTTCGGGCAAACGCGACTTGCGAATCGAGGGACCGTGGAGGCTATCGAGCGAGATCGTCGAGTACAACCAGGACTCGGAAGAATCCACGGCGACCGTCGAGGCCGCATGGTCGAGGCGAAGCACGGATGTCAGCGCACCATCCCATCCAAAGACGTGGACAAACATATGTGGGGGCTGAACGTCCGTCCGGCGCATTCTGCCGATCCGCCCAGAGAACACGGCATAGACGCGGTCTTTCGTCGCCGTGCATCCACGGTACCCGCGCCTGGTCGCAGGCCCCCCCGGGAGAAAGGAAGCAAGGCCCGCTGATGGATTTATGTACATAGATGGCAGAAACGCGAAGGGTACGCTCGCCTTCGTCACCCGCCACTCTGGGGTCTGAAAAGATCGACGCGACCAGCGTACAGGTATACCACGGCAAGGTGCTGGCCGTCCGGCGCTCCGCACGTGGCGAATCCGTACGCACCGATCAGCTCGTGTTCAGAGAAGCGATCGTCGTTCAGGTCGATCCGATGCACCACACGAGAGGCGCGCCCAGAGCCGGTAGATTCCACGATGTCGATACCTCCCGCTTTGGGGCGTACCATCACTCCCAGCAACGTGTCCGGAGACTGCCAATAGCTTTGGACGGGTAAACTGACGCCAGCACCCAGAGCGAGAGCAACCCGATGCCGGCCGTGCCATCGGCCTTCGTCACCGTACCAAGCTTCGTGGCCCGGTTGAGGACTCCCTCATGGAACCAGAGCCCGCCTGGACTGCCGGCGCCAGCCACAATCGACGGAAAGCCACCGAAGTCTCCAGGACCCTGCCCTCGTGTGCCGACACTGACGATTCTGTCACCTGACTTCGCCAAGAAGTACTGGACATATGGCGCCCCGGCGACGTCAACAACTACAACCGTGTCGCCCGTGATCGTGATGCCAAACGGCTCTCCCAAGAACCCGTCATCCACGAGTGGGATGGACTCCAACCGTTGGTGGGGCTGTTCATCAGATGGTAGTTCGATCGGATCAGGCTCGTCGCGCTCACCGACACTCCCCACCCATCCACAGCCGCTCGCCGTACCCAGGAGACCAGCAGTCAGAAGCGCGATCAACTGCGTGCGAGTAGCGGACATCAACGGCAAGCTCGAGGAGCCATGATGCGTCCGGATCAGAGTCACGCGCCGCAGGTTCCCAGACCTGCAGAGTAGTACCCTTCAGGCCCTGCCCCGGCAACCCCCATTCCCGTACAATGTTGTTCTGGTGCCCCCACGCAGCACGTCTCACACCTCCACTGGTTGAGAAACGTGCAGTACGTTCACAAACTCATCGTAAACTCATACACGCAATCGCTCGGCTGATGGGTGGAGCAACCGTTGCCGGCCTCTTCTGCTGCTGTCAGACGTCCCGACGGGTGCACGATTGTGACCGCGCAGAGAACAAGGGTGAGCGCGCTGGCCAAGCGGAGTAGCTTCAGCATCGTCATTGAGCACCGTCCATTGTGAGGAGGGGAGAAAGTGGCATCGTGTCGTTCGATAGAATGAGATTGAGTGTGCGAAGCACCAGTGGCCTGACCCCGTCGTACCTGCGCATCGCCCCGGCGGGAGACCCAATCATTCGCGGACCAGTATGCATCGCGTCGGTGATTGCCTTTCGCATGCGGCCCCCATCAGTCTGCCTGCGATATGAGCGGAGAAATGGCGTCTGGTCCCTCGGCTCATGGAGAAGCTATTGCTCCCCACCAGCATAAACCAGATCCCTATTGTCAGGGTCACCCATTCCGGGTACAGGCGTTACTCGTGCGTTCACTCACTCGATGCAAGGCCGTCGGCCCCTGTGGCTCCGAATCCACGGAGGGGACGCTCCACCGCAAGCGCCGTGGTCACATGGCACCTGATCTCGGGCCACCTGGCATCGTCGAAGAGTCGCTTCCGATGGGTATCCAGCGTGCGGCGTGACTTGTCGAGCCAGCTGGCGATTTGCTTCATGCTCAGCCCGTGCCACATGCCGAGCGCGAGATCCGCCTTGCAGATCGACATCCCCAGTGTGTTGCAGATCACCTCAACCCGGCGTACCGATTCCTCGGCGTGGCGTACCGGTATTCCACATCCCCCCCCCCAGCCACTGTCATACCTCCTCCCCCCGATACTCGTGTGATCCCCAAGAACCCTCCGGCCATCTGAAGTCTGAATCGAATCGCCCAGACACCGCCCACCATCGGAACGTCCCACCAAGAGCTGCGCCACCTGCGGCAAGCCCTTCACCTGGCGCAAGAAGTGGGAGCCCGACTGGGAATCGGTGCGCTACTGCTCAGAGCGGTGTCGACGCGCCGGGCGGTGAGTGCTCACCCGTCGAACACCAACTCCATCCGCACGATGACATCCGGATCCATCTTGAGCAGGCCGAACGCCTTGCTGAGTCCGCCGATGCCGAAATCCGTCAGGCGCAGCGGGGCGTGCCCGTGAAAGTGGACGCGCGTCGCGTCGACACGGACCCAGCCACGCACCGCCGACTCGCGCACCACGCCGTGGATGGTGAAGCGACCACGCAGGGTCACCGCCACCGAATCGTGATCGACTGCCCCCGGGGCGACGGCATCGAGGTCGAATCGCACCGTCGGGAAGCGCTCCACCTCCAGCGACTTCCACATGTCGCGATCGCGCCGACCATTGCCCGTGACGAGGGTCTTGGCATCGCTCTCGACCCAGCCATGCACCCCATCCATGGTGGCCGCACCGATCAGCGCACCGCGCAGCTGCGACGTCCGCCCGACAAATGCGCCGAGCGAGCCGCGACCCTCGAAGCGAAGCTCGCCGCGCACCGCCCCCTGACCGGGAATGGCCTGCGCGACCACCGCCTGCGGCATCACCGCGCACGCGAGGGCCACCGCAACCCGGGCGATGATGCGCGTGGGCATCATCGGTACCGCATGACCAGCCGCGCCGTCATCGCGTCGCGCACGGTGGCATAGCCTTCGGCCGTGATCTCGAGGGCGCCGAGCGGCGCCGTCACGCCCACCATGAGCGCGACGCGCTGCAGATCGACTTCGACGCGTCGCTGATCGCGCTCCCCACCGGCATCGGTGAAGTCCACCTGGAATCGTGGGCGGAGCCAACTGTACCCCACACCGGCATACGGGCGGATGCGGGAGCCGACGCCCACCACCGCCTCGATGCCGCGCACGCCGGGGTTCCACCGGTCGTTCGAGACCGCGCCACGAAAACATTCACTGCTGCTGTCGTCCAGCGCGGCCTCGTCACAGGTGATCGGTGCGTTGAGGCCGCCGAGGGTGGTATGCGCGCGGATGCCGAGGTGGATACCATCCGCGAGCCGAAAGGGCCGCGCGACCGCCACGCCGAAGAGATTGGCCCGCACGCCACCGACGCGAATCGGCGGGGTCCAGGAACCTTCAAGCACGAACCCCGCCAAGGCGACCGCGACACGCGGACGAACCACCACCGGAATCGGATCGGTGTTCTCGGGGCCCTTCCCCGGACGGCAGAAGGTGGGGCGTGCGAGATCAGGGGCGACCGTCGGCAGGGAGGCGACCTCGAGTCCCACGGACCAACGCGGTGAAGATGGCTCCGGGGCCCGCGAGCCGGTGAACGCCAGCGGCACGGACAGGATGGCCAGCGTCTGCGCCTCGTTCGATGACGTTGGCGGGAGGCAGAGGCCCTGACCCATGAGGGCAGCTGGGAGCAGCAGGAGTCCGACCACGCCGTTCCCGCGGATCGCGGCGCTCAATCCGTGACCACGATGGTGCCACGCATGATCGCGTGGAAAGTGCAGACGTATCGATAGGTGCCAGGGGCGCCGAAGGTGGTCTGGTGGACTTTCGGCGGGCTGAAGGCACCAGTGCCCTGAAACGCGGGCGTTCCGGTCGAGACGATGTCGTGAATATCGTCGAGCCAGGTCCACCGGACGGTCGTGCCGGCCGGGATCACCAGGACGGCGGGGTCGAACCGAAAGCCCCCGGCCGATGTCAGGGTGACGTCCACGATGGCGCCGGTCTGGCCTGGCGTGGCCGTTGCCCCGAAGAGCACCGAAGCCCCGCCATCCAGGGTGGCCGTGGCAGCTTGCGGACCCAACGGCGCGCCGAGTGTCCAATACACGACGGCGGTGCCGTCCACCCTCGTCTCGGTCGCCGCCCCGTCAAAGAAACTGAAGAGGGCCGTCGTTCCCCAGGAGACCACCTGGTTGCTCACGGGAGCGCCATCTCGGGTCACCAGCACGCGCAGCTGGACCGGCAGGCGAGTCCCCCGAGCGGCGGTCTGGGCGTTCCCCTCAACTAGCGTGATCACTGGCGGTGAGGCTGGTGGTGGCGGTGGTGGTGGCGGCGGCGGTGGGGCTGGCGGTGGTGGCGGCGGCTGGATCACGCCGCCGTCGCCACCGGAGCCACAGGCGCTGACCAGGATCGTCACGCTGGCCAGCATAAGCAGCGTTGGTCGAATCTGCATCGTTCCCCCCTGTGCGGGCACCAAGCCTTGCCCTAGGAATGTACGCCGCGGGACGTCGGATTGATCCGGACCGCTCTGCTCCTTCGCGCCCTGGCGAGGGCCGAGCCGGTGGCGCGTGGGCGCGGGGTGCCGCCTACATCGCCATCCAGTCCAGGCTCAGTTCCGTCGTGCCCCAGAGCATCCGCAGCTCGCCCCGAAGCCCCGCGCTGGCGGGCACCAACCACATCGTGAGCCCCTCGACCGGCGTCGCCAGCGTGCGCACGCGGAGCGGGATGCGCGCCACATCGGCCTTCGCGTCGTATTCACCGGCACCCTGCCCCGCGTCCTTCTGGACGATGAGCTGCCAGCCGTCCTTGGTCGGCATCGTGAAGAGGGCGTAGCGTCCCTTGGTCAGGTGCGCGTTGCCAAGCATGAGGTCGAGGTCGGTCTCGAGGGTGGAAGTGGCGTTCGCCCCGGTGCGCCACACCTTGCCATAGGGGACGAGCGTCTCGGTGTGCAGGGTGCGGCCGCGGAGGTGCGGCTGGCCATAGTCGAGCCGGATCGTGGGCACGACCGTGGTCCCCTCAGGCACCATCATCTCGATCACACTGGTGCCGCGCCCGCTCGGCTGGAAGCGCGGGGCATCCTGCGCGGTGAGGGGGGCGGCCAGCAGGGTGAACAGCAGGGTGTGGCGAATCATGGATGGGGCTCCGTCTGGTGTTGCGAGGGGTCGGCACGATGAGGGCAGGTCGGTCGGTCAGGGTGACGCGACCGCGGTGGACCCACCGAGGAAGATACTGGCCCCCTCGGCATACCCGCAGTATTTCGAGGGTACCGGAGGTCGCCTCCTTGACGCGGTGAATAAGAGTAGTACTATTGCTGAAGGCTAGTACTACTCTCACTCCCTCGGGAGCCCCCGTGAAGACACTGTTCGATCAGGTCCGGTACGACTTTCCCGCCAGCCTCGTGGTGTTTTTCGTGGCGGTCCCCCTCTGCCTCGGGATTGCCCTGGCGTCAGGGGCCCCGCTGTTCGCCGGACTCATCGCTGGTGTCGTGGGCGGGATCGTGGTCGGCGCGGCGAGCGGCTCTGCCCTCGGGGTCAGCGGCCCAGCCGCCGGGCTAGCGGTGATCGTGCTCGGCGCGATCGGCACACTGGGCAGCTGGGAGGCGTTTCTCGCGGCAGTGCTCGTCGCCGGCGTGCTGCAAGTCATCATGGGCTACGTGGGGCTCGGCAGCATCGCCTACTACTTCCCGTCCTCCGTCATCAAGGGGATGCTGACCGGCATCGGGCTGCTGATCATCATCAAGCAAATTCCGCACGCCCTCGGCTCCCTGCGACCCCCTGACGCCGACTTGATGACCGGCGGAGGGCAGCCGGCGCTGGATTCCCTGCACGCGCTGCTGGAGCGTGTGGAGCCCGCCGCGTTGCTGATCTCCCTGCTCTCGCTCGCCCTGCTCGTGGCCTGGGACGCGGTGCTGGCCCCACGGTGGCGCCTGTTCCGCATCGTGCCAGGCCCCCTCGCGGCGGTGGCCGTGGGTATGCTGCTCGCCGGGTTGATGGCCATGGGGGTCCTCCCATTCGCCGTGCCGGATCACCAGATGGTGGCGATTCCGGTGGCCTCCAGCGTACGCGAGTTCTTCGGGCAGTTCGCCACTCCGGATCTGTCCGCCTTCGCCCGGACTGACGTCTACGTGGTCGCGGTGGTGCTGGCGGTCATCGCGAGCCTGGAGACGCTGCTGTGTGTCGAGGCCACGGATCGGCTCGATCCGGAGAAGCGCATCACTCCCACCAATCGGGAACTCAAGGCGCAGGGCCTCGGCAACATTGTGTCCGGACTGATTGGCGGCCTGCCGGTCACCCAGGTGATCGTCCGCAGCACGGCCAACATCACGTTTGGCGGCCGCACCAAGCTCTCCGCTATCCTGCACGGGGTGCTGTTGATGATCTGCGTGATGGCCATCCCGGGCGTGTTGAACCTGATTCCGCTCGCGACCCTCGCCAGCATCCTCTTCGTCGTCGGCTACAAGCTGGCCAAGCCCGCGCTGTTCCGGCAGATGTACCGGCACGGCTGGGAGCAGTTCGTCCCGTTTCTGGTCACCGTCGTGGGCATCGTCGCCACCGACCTGTTGCGCGGCATCGCGATCGGCCTGGCGACCGGCGTGGCGATCGTGCTCCACCACAACCTGCGCAATCCGTTCTCGGTGTCACAGCACGCTCCCGAGACGTCGGAGTACGTGATCACGCTGGCGGAAGAAGTGTCGTTCCTGAACAAGGGACGCATCCTCGAGCAACTCCAGCTCGTCCCCAAGGATTCGCACGTCGTCATTGATGGTTCGCGCTCCATTGTTGTCGACTTCGACGTCCGGGAAATCCTCCGGGACTTCCAGCTCGGCGCACCCGCCCGCGGCATCAGGGCTGAATTCCGCGGCATTAACCTCTAGAGGATTTCCCCATGAAGACCCTGACTCGCGAGATGCGTGACGCACTCACCCCGACCATGGCCATCGACGTCCTCCGCAAGGGCAACGAGCGCTTCGTCAACAACCTCAAGGCCAACCGCAACCTGCTGCAGCAGGTCAACGAGACCAGCGCGGGCCAGCACCCGATGGCGATCATCCTCAGCTGCATCGACTCGCGCACGTCGGCGGAGCTGATCTTCGACCAGGGGCTGGGCGACATCTTCAGCTGCCGGATCGCGGGCAACGTGCTGAACGACGACATCCTCGGCAGCATGGAGTTTGCCTGCAAGGTGGCCGGGGCAAAAGTGGTCGTGGTGCTCGGGCACACGAAGTGTGGCGCGGTTCGTGGCGCCTGCGACGGTGTGCAGATGGGCAACCTCACCACGCTGCTCAGCAAGATCGAGGAGGCTGTGGCGCTGGAGACCGAGACCGATGGCGATCGCACGTCGGGCAATGCGGTGTTCGTGGAACGCGTGGCCGCGCTCAACGTGCTGCTCGTGAAGCAGCAGATCCTGGAGCGCAGCCCGGTCCTGGCCGAGATGATCGACGGGGCGGAGCTGGCCCTGATCGGCGGGATGTATGATGTCGACTCGGGCGCGGTCGACTTCTATGCGTCGCGGATGCTCCTGGGCGCGGCGTGAGCAAGGACGTGGCGGCGGTCCCGGCGTCGCCCTCGCGGTTCGGCGCGCAGCTCCAGCTGCAGGTCGATGAGAAGTTGTACCTCAAGGACCCGACGTCGAGCCGTCTGGGACGGGACATCGTCGACCACGGGATCCTCCTGCTCGACGAGATCGGGTACGAGGAGTTCACCTTCCGCAAGGTGGCGGAACGGATCGGCACCACCGAGGCGTCGGTCTACCGGTACTTCCGCAGCAAGCACCTGCTCCTGCTCTATCTGACGTCGTACTATTGGTGCTGGCTGGAGTACCGCATTGAACTGGCCACCCGCAACATCGCCTCGGCCGAGGAGCGGCTGCGTCTGGCATTGCAGGAGATGACGCAGCCGATCACCGACGATGCCGCCACCCCGGGCGTGGACGAAGCGGCGCTCTACCGGGTGGTCATCAAGGAATCCTCGAAGACCTACCTGCAGCGTGAGGTCGATGCGGAGAATCGCGAGGGCTTCTTCCGGAGCTACAAGCGACTGTGTCGTCGCGTGGCCGACCTGATCGTCGAGATCAACCCCGCCTATGCCTATCCGGTGGCGTTGGTCTCGACCGTGATGGAGAGCTCGCATCGGCAGAAGTACTTCGCGGAGCACCTGCCGTCACTCACCGAAGTAAAGCTCCCCTCGGTCGATCGCTCGACGACGGCCTTTCTCACCGAGCTGGTGTTCCACGCGATCGGCCGGTAGCGCGCCCGTGCCGAGCTGAGGGGGATGCCCGCGATCCAGTCGTGACCGGGGCGGCGGAGTTGGTGGGAAGCCGGGGGGTGGATGCCGGGCCAGGAGCCTGCAACCGTCCAACTCCCGGTCACCAGATTCTGGTCATCGGGAATCCAGCGCCCGCGCAGTACCGTTCCCCGATGACGAGCCCTCCCGCCAACGCGTCACCGGATCAGCAGGCCGAGCATCGCTTCTTCGCGCTGTCGATCGACATGCTCTGCTTCGCCCGCTTCGACGGCTCCTTCCAGCCCCTCGATCCGTCGTGAGAACGCACCCTCGGCTTCACGATTGCGGAGTTGCAGGCGCAGCCGATGGTCGAGTACGTCCACCCCGACGACCGGGAGCGCACCCTCGCCCGGAATCGCGAGGTGCGCCAAGGCGGCCGCGCGGTGCATTTCGAGAATCGCTACCGCTGCAAGGATGACTCGTACAAATGGCTGCCCTTGAATGCGGTGGCCGACCTCGATCGCGAGACGATCTACTCGGTCGCACGCGACGTCACACACCGCAAGGCGGCGGAAGCAGAGCGCGATCGTCTGGTGGGGGAACTGCAGTCCGCCCTCGCCGAGGTGCGCACGCTGCAGGAGATCCTGCCGATCTGTTCGTCCTGCAAGAAGCTCCGCGACGACGAGAACTACTGGCACACCGTCGAGGGGTACATCTCGGCGCACAACGACACCCGCTTCAGCCACGGCATCTGCCCGAGCTGCTACACCACCACTGTGGAGCCGCAACTCGAGCAGATGGATACCAGCGTCTTCCGTGGGGAGCAGCGCATGCGCTTCCTCATTGTTCAGGACCATCTCAATAAAGCGTGACATTTCGGCCATGTACGCGCTTCCGGTGTCGGCGCATGTCCCGCCTGACCTGAAGACGGGAGCTGTCGCTGACGTGTTCCTGCTGGTCACAAGCGAAATCGCGACGATGCATGGCTCACGTGAAACCATGACTTACACAGTATCTTGTGTTTTATAGGCCTTAATAGCTATTATAATAGTATGCCACGTCGAACCGCTACTCCCCCGCGCCCATCCGCCGCCATTGAGACGCTCCGGCACTTGGGAGAGGCGCTCCGAACCGCCCGCCTGCGGCGCCGTTGGTCGCAGGCCCTCTTGGCGGAGAAGGCGGGGATCGCGACGATGACCCTGCAGAGTCTGGAGAAGGGCCATCCCGGCGTGAGCTTGGGCGTCTACGTCACGGTGCTGTGGGCACTCGGCCTCGAAGACCTGCTGGCTCCGCTGACCGACTCGATGGGCGATCCCGTCGGAATCGCCCTCAGCACCGCGCGGCTCGGGACGCGGGTTCGCCCGAAGCGGGAGATGGATGATGACTTCTAGCAACGTGCCGCCACGACATTGCTTCGCCTTTGTTCATCTCCCTGGGGAAACCACGCCGGTGGTGTGCGGCCGTTTCGAACAGCGGGGCGCTGGGCGTGGAATCGTGGGCCTGTTCGCCTACGGGCGGTCGTACCGAGGGCGCCGCGAGGCGGTGCCACTCGACCCGATCGGCCTGCCGCTCCAGGCGGGCGAGCTGCCTGCGACGGTGGAGCTCGGGGGGATCTATGGTGCACTTCGGGATGCATCCCCCGACGCCTGGGGGCGTCGCGTCATCGAATACGTGCGCGGTGTGCGCAGCGAGCTGACTGAAGTCGAGTATCTCCTCGCGGCGGGGAACGACCGCGCGGGGGCCATGGTCTTTGGGGCGACCGATGAGAGGCCGGCACCAACCCATCCATACCACCAGCCGGTCGATCTGCCCGCGCTCCTGACCGCGGCCGCGCTCCTCGAGGAGAACGGGCCGAGCACACCTGCCACAGCGCGCGCAGCACTGCTGCTGCTCCATGGCGCATCGATGGGCGGCGCGCGGCCGAAGGGGACGGTGGTGGATGCCGGGAAGATCTGGCTGGCCAAGTTCCCCGCCAAGGAGGACCGGTTCAACCATGCCGCGGTTGAGGCCGGACTGCTGACGCTGGCGGCCGAGTGCGGACTTCGTGTCCCGGCGCATCGGACCATGCAGGTCGGCGGCAAGTCGGTCCTCCTGGTGGAGCGATTTGATCGCGCCGGTTCCCCGAACGCCCCGCAACGCGCGCGCTACCTCAGCGGACTCACGCTGCTGGGGGCGGTGGAGTTCCCGGATGTGAGGTGGTCCTATCTCCTGCTCGCCGAGGAGCTCCGTCGTCGGTCACGCACGCCGGACGATGATTGCCGCGAGCTCTACGCCCGCGCCGTCTTCAATGCGCTCGTCTCGAATGGGGATGATCATCCACGCAATCATGCGATCATCGCGTGGGGACGCGATGACTGGCGCCTCTCGCCCCTCTACGATGTCGTGCCGACGGAGCCGACGCATTCGCACGAGCGCCGGCTCGCCCTCAACATCGGCCGAGCGGGGAACCGCGCCTCCCGAGAGAATCTCGTGAGCGAGTCGGCGACGTTTGGTGTGGACACGGAGGAGGCGCACGCGATCATCGACCGCCACCAGGCAATCCTCTCGGCGAGATGGAGACCGGTGATGCAGCAGCATGGTGCGATGCCGGGTGACCTGGCTACGATCAAGCAGGCCATTGTACCCGCAGGATTTGAAGACGCACCGCCCAGTTTGTAGAATGTGGCGCCGGGGGTGATGTGGTCCCAGAAAACGACGGCAGGTCAAAACGAGAATAGCTTCGCGGGTGCGGCACTGTATCACCCAGGAGTCAGCCCATGGAGAAATCGCGATTCAGCGAAGAGCAGGTGGCCTATGCCATCCGCCAGGCCGAGAGTGGGACTGCCGTGGCCGATGTCTGCCGGCAACTCGGCGTCAGCGAGGCGACGTTTTACGTCTGGAAGAAGAAGTTCGCGCATCTGGGCGTTGGGGAGATGCGTCGGTTGCGGCAGCTGGAAGAGGAGAACTCCCGGTTGAAGCGGGTCGTGGCCGATCTGACGCTCGACAAGCACATGCTGGCGGAGGCGCTCCGAAAAAACGGCTGACGCCGACGCGGCGGCGCGCAACGGCGGCGTGGTTGCGGGCCACGTTTGGGGTAAGTTGCGTGCGGGCGTGTCGGCGGGCGGGATTCAGCCGGGCGGCGTGGTATCGGCGGAGCCAAGCCAAGGCTCAGGGCCCGCTTCGTTTGCGCATTCGGGAGATCGCCGAGGCGCGGCCACGATTCGGGTACAACCGTGTGTATGTCTTGCTGCGCCGCGAGGGGTGGCGGGTGAACCTAAAGCGGGTCCGGCCTGCGGCAGCGGTGGAGTATGGATTTCGTCCACGACCAGCTGGCAAACGGGCGGGCGTTTCGGGTGCTCACCGTGGTCGACCAGTGGAGTCGCCAGAGCCCGTTGTTAGAGGTGGTCCAGCGGGTCACTGGGGCCGACGTCGCCGCAGCGCTGGATCGTCATCCAGCCGTGGATGGCGTGCCGCTGTCGATCACGGTGGATCACGGGACGGAGTTCACATCGCAGGCGCTCGACGCGTGGGCCTTCGCGCGTGGTATCACGCTCGATTTCACCCGGCCGGGCAAACCCACGGACAACGGGCACATCGAGTCCTTTACCGCCCGGTTACGTGCCGAATGCCTGAACGTGCATCAGTTCCTATCGCTCGACCACGCGAGGACCCTTATCGAAGCGTGGCGGATCGACTACAATCACCATCGTCCCCATGGCTCCCTTGGGCACCTGACCCCAGCGGCATTTGCAGCACATTGTCAGGCAACGAGTACCGCCGAAGCCGCGTGATTCTACTTTCGCACTGTCCGCTTGTGGGTCCGGGATCAGAAGCCGCTGCACTCTTGTACTGAACTGTATCCAAACGGGACCAACGTCAGGAGGAGCACGGGGTGCTCGATCTTTCACATACCGAGTGGCGGCCGTGCGTGGGTGATCAGGTGCGGCTCGTGCCGAATCATGTCTGTGTGGCGGTCCACAATTACAGTGAGAAGACGCTGGTACATCCGGACGGGGCGAGGCTGCTGCGGTAGAGGCGAGGGGACGGGAGTGAGGGGTGAGGGGTGGACGAGAAGGCCCTCCCCGCATGGTACGCGCCTACTGCACGCCATCAAAGCTTCTGTCCGCGGAGTCACCCTGCGTTCGCTCGCAGGCTGACGTTGTCCAACACTTCCACCGGCGGTCCATCACGGCGTACCGCAGCCAGTAACCCGGCCGCGACCTGCCGCGCGTGCACCGGCCGATAGGCGGCCGGAAAGAAGCGTCCCGCCAGTAATCCCAACCGCTCACCCAGCCGGAATTCGTCGCGCTGACCTGCGAGGAAGGACGGCCGCGCGATCACCAGCCGCTGCCATCCCATCCCCTCCAGCGCGCGCTCAAGCTCCGCCTTCTGCCGGAGATAGGTGGTTCGCGCCGTGGGCGATGCGCCTACCGAGGACACCAGTCCGAAGCGCGACGCCCCGGCGCGCTGGGCACGACGCGCCACAGCCAACGGGATCTCCACTTCGACCTGCCGGTAGCGCGCCGGATCAGGTGTGGCACGCGCGGTGGTGCCCATCGCAGAGAGCACGGTCTCCACGGCGAACGCATCCTCCAGAGCATCACCCAGGTGGTCGAAGTCCACCACGCGGTACGACACCTTCGGCGACGGCGGCGCGCCCGGATCCCGACGCACCAGCGCGACGATCCGCGACACATCGGAACACTCCGCCGCCTGCCGGACGATTTCGCGGCCGACCAAACCGGTGGCACCGAGGATGAGCAGGGACACGTTGATCTCCGAGGTGGGGGTGACGCCGCTGCGCTTCGGCGCGCGCTTCGAACTGGTCGCGGTGGCGGTCAGGCGATGACGCCCCGGTCGGGGTGGTGCGGATCGACGACGACAACGGGTATCGTGGAAGGTAGTCCGCCACGACCGCCGGGTTGCCCTCAATCCAAACCCACCGTTCACCGTTCTCCGTTCACCGCTTTCGTCAACTCGTCCACCACGACGCCGCCCCGCAGAAGACGCAGTCGCGCTCCGTCCAATTGGAGCGTCAGGCCTGCTGTGCCCAACAGCTTCACCTGCCCATCAGTCAATCGCACGATACGGACTGGTGCACCACCGCTGCTGATGAAGAGACGGTCACGATCCGTTGTCAGCGTGACCTCTCGCGACCCGGTCGCGGCGCGATATCGACCCGACCA
>JBBRGR010000005.1:0-17457 GCA_038223815.1 Gemmatimonadales bacterium | reverse complement strand
CCCCAACCCAATGACCACCGACCAGCAAGGCTGCCACGTGCACCGATCGCCCCGACGGATCCTTGCGTGACTCGTACAGATTGAAGCCGCCCGTCACCGTGCTGACCACAAACAGGACCCCGAGCCCCGCAGCAACTTCTCCGTCCTCGATGATTTCGCGACCGTGATGGACTCGAGGGACTCGGGGCAGGGATCCTCGCCTTCTTGCGTGATCAGTGCCGTGGAGATGGCCAGGCGGGTGAGGAACCCGCCGGTCAAGATGTTCCCCTCCGGCGGACCGAGGTTAGGCCGCCGCCCGAGTCAGCCGGTCGAGGACGGCGTCCCACGCCGCGTACGCCTCACCCGACACGGGCACAGATTCCCTGACTCCGGTGAGCACCGCTGCCCCAAGCTCATTGGCAAGCGCCTCGGCCGTGATCGCTCCCGGGAGCAGGATGCGGGGCACCGGGCCCGTCACGTGGACGACCGTGCTCTCGTTGCCGGACGCGGCCGGCCCCCCGTCGAGCACCAGCGGGACCCGCGCCCCAAGGGACCGGATGACGTGCGCCGCGGTGGTGGGCGACGGGTCGGTAAAGCGATTCGCGGAGGGTGGCGCGGCACCACCAGCGTCAGTGGACCATGCCAGAACCGGGCCGCCAGGCGCTCTGCCGCCTCGGGCCACTCGGCGGCGAGCGCCTGGGCCCCTTCGATCGACGCCACGTGGGCCATGACCGGATTCCAGGCGGGGCGTCCCATTGCGGCGTGGATCGCGGCGACGGCCAGGGGATGACGCGCATTGGCACCGAGGCGCTAGACAGTTTCGGTGGGGAACGCGACCAGGTGGCCAGCGAGGATGCGCGCCGCTGCGTCCGCGATGACAGCAGGGTCAGGATGGTGGATCGACGACGACGACGGCCATGAAGGAAGCCAGTGCGGCGGGTGGAAGGTGCTGGTGCAGGGACGCTCAGCGCCGAGGCCGCCAAGGAGCGGATCCTAGGTAGTTGCGGTCGCCGATGCGACCTTGAGACCGACGATGCCTGCCACGATCATCGCAATGCAGGCGATGCGCAACGCCGTGACAGGCTCGCGAAAGAGGACGATGCCGAGGATCGCGGTGCCGACCGTCCCGATCCCGGTCCACACTGCGTAGGCCGTCCCGAGCGGGAGGGTCCTCATCGCGAATGCGAGCAGGCCCATGCTCGCGACCAGTGCGGCGGCTGTGCCGACCGATGGCCACAACCGCGTGAACCCCTCCGTGTACTTGAGCCCGACGGCCCAACCGATTTCAAGCATTCCAGCGATGATGAGGGCGAACCATGCCATGTCGACGACTCCTGGGAAGAGGTAGGGGTGGTCGGTCGTGGTGCTACGCTGTGCGCCTCCGACGAAGCACCGAACCCAGTCCCACACACGCCGCCAGCATCGCGACGATGTACACCCCGACGACGGTATACCCGCCCACAGCGCCCGGATTGAAGGAGGGGTAGGGGTACCACCCCGTCGCAGCCCCGCGTCTGAGGGAGTACGCCACGTACATGAGCGGGAAGAGCAGCACCAGGCCAAGGTCTCGACGTGTCGGTCGGGACGTGGGAGCTCGCAGGAACCAGTCGCCCAGGACAGCCGCAGGCATCAGGTAGTGGCGGACCCTATTGATCCAGGGAAGGAGCATCCCCAGGTCGGTGTCGCGCAGCAATGTGACGAAGACGAGTCCCACCACCGCCATGTAGAGCGCCGCCGCGAAGCGCGCCTGGTCGTGCCAGGCGGGGGCAACCCGTCCAGTCCCGTCGTGATAGCGCCGACGAGGAGTACCACGCCTGCGAACCCATTCGACAGGACCGTGAAGTAGGAGAAGATGTTCAGGAGGGGAAAGCCAACGGCAAGGTGGAGTTGCAGGTGTACCCCAATCGCCGCGAGCGTCAGGACGCCGAACGTGAATCGGAGGCGGGCTGCGAGCGGGTGGCGCGCCACGGCACCCTGTGTTCCGAAGCTCAGCATTCGGCGAGGAGGCGGATCATGGGGCGGCAACGTGCACACATCGGGACTCTCGGCAGAGAGGTCATGGTTGACGAAGTCGGGCTGCGATCTACCTGCGCAGCAGCCGATCGGGATCGTGGCGGCCGGCTCACTCCTCCGTCCACACCGCGAGTTCGTTCCCGCTCGGATCGGCGAAATGAAACCGCCGTCCACCAGGAAATGTGAAGGGTGGAACGAGCAACGTGCCCCCCGCGGTCTCGACCGCGCGCACACTCGCCTCTAGATCCCCGGAGTAGAGGATCACGAGTGGCCCACCGACACGGAGCTCGGACGACTGGTTGAATCCACCAACCTCGCGTCCGTCGCCCTGGATTCCCGCGTAGTCCGGCCCGTAGTCGGTGAATGTCCAACCGAAGACCTCGGCATAGAAGCGCTTTGCGACCGCAATGTCCGACACGGTGAACTCGATGTAGTCGATGGCATGATGACGCGGCATCTCGGGCTCCGATACGGGAAGAGATAGGAACAGAAAACTACCGCCTTGGCGCCACTGCGCCCCCGAGCCCGGTGACCATGCTGGTGGCGGGGTGCATCCGAACCAGCGCGCCACAGCCGACGTGGGCAGGCTCCAGCCCCAAGTCGATGCCCGCCGTGCCGACGGGGACAACGGCGAGCACCAGGACGCGGTGGGCGAGGGTCATGGCAGAAAGCTACCTGCGGGGGCGCCGTGCTGGTGGCAACGCCAGCCCGGCGACCCTCGTGCGCAGAACGGCAAGGTGGAGGAGAGTGCCGCGAGGGCCATGGCGATCACTGACCCGTCGCCCCATACTTGGAGGATGCGACCACGTCCACTGCTGCTCGGCATCACCATCGTCTGGATCCTGCTGATGGGACCCACAGCGGCAGCGCAGTCGACTGCGGTCGGCGTCGGCGTCGCCGAATCACTCCCCAATCGGGACAGTCTCGGCAAGATGCCTGTCGATACGGTGGTACCCGAACCGGTCGGCATGGTGCGGGCCGAGCAGGACGAAGCGATTCGGGGAGCGTTGCAAGGCGTGTTCGACCGCGTGCCGGTGCTCGCAGGCGTCCGAGTGACGGTGGACGCTGGGGTCGTTCGGCTGACCGGCTCGGTCCTGGACGGGGAGACCCGGACCCAGGCGGGGGCGCTCGCGAAGACCATGGGTGACGTCGTCTTCGTCGACAACCGGATCACGGAGTCGACCTCGCTCCAGGAACAGCTCACCCCGACCTGGGCCCGCCTGCGCGGCATGGGCTACGGTGCGATTGCCAAACTGCCACTCCTGCTGGTGGCGCTGGTGATCATCGGCGTGGCCGGATGGCTCGGCTCAATGCTGGCTCGCTGGAGTGGACCGTCCTTCCTTCGCGCCAGAAATCCCTTTCTGCAGGGGCTGGTCCGCCGCTTCATCCAAGGTCTGGTCGTCGTGCTCGGCATCATTGTCGCGCTCGACCTGCTCGATGCGGCCGCCTTGGTCGGCGCGATTGTCGGGACGGCCGGCCTCGCCGGCCTGGCGCTCGGCTTTGCGTTCAAGGACATTGTCGAGAACTATCTGGCAGGGACGATCCTCGCGATCCGCCAACCGTTCGCAAAGAACGACCAGATTCGGGTGGACCAGTTCGAAGGGAAGGTGGTCCGGCTGACGGCTCGCGAAACGATCCTGATGAGTCTCGACGGGAACCACATCCGGTTGCCCAATGCCCTGATCTTCCGCAGTCCGCTGATTAATTTCAGCCGCAATCCGCTGCGACGATTCGATTTTGATCTCGGGCTTGGCGCGTCCGACGATCTGGCGCAGGCGCAGGCAGTGGTCATCGCCACCCTGCTCGCGATGCCGGGCGTGCGCAACGAGCCGGCACCGCAGGCACTGGTAATGGGCGTGGGCGACTCGAGCGTCACGATCCGGGTGCTGGCCTGGATGGATCGCCGGGAAGCGGAGTTCGAACGCGTGCGGAGCGAGGCGATCCGCATGGTGAAGCGCCGGCTCGAGGATGCCGGCGTGACGCTCCCATCGCCTGAATATCTGGTGCGTATGGTCTCGGATCCGACCCCGGACACGGCAGCAGCGGAGTCGGCGATGCCGGAGAAGGAGGTCACCCAGGCAGACGTGTCCGTGGACGATGCCGTGGATCGCCAGATCGAGGTCGATCGTCGGGTGAGCGACGAAGCAGACCTGTTGGAGGGGCCACCTCGAGGTACCTGACGCGCCCCGCAAGGGGACGAGGAATCAGGGCGCCAGACGTTTCAGGTACCTACGGATCCGCCGTGCATTGGCACCAACGTCGCTCCGTCCGACGCGCGACACTGAGCGGACATCGATCCGGGTTCGCGAACCGTCCGGGGTGAGGCGCACCACCACGTCGTCCTGGAATCCGAACCATCGGGTGGTGGCAACCGCCTCGATCCGCCCCTCACTCGAATCGGCATTGACAAGGTCCCAGCCCATCGTGCGGGCGGCATCGAGCGCCCGCGTGAAGACCGCCGCCGGGGTGGACGCCAGATGGAGCGGGACGACGTCCGGATACGCCGCCCGCTGCTGTGCAGCGATCTCCTCGCCCCCATACTCTGCAGCATTCGGGGCATTGGCCCGCAGTGGCAGGATCGCGACGAATGCCGGGGGATTCCCCATGTCAGTCGTGATATCATGGATGGGCGGGACGCGACGGGGCACCACCGTGCCTCAATCTAGCGCAGGCACAGACTGTCGAGCTCGATGACGACGGCCTGCTCGCCGTGCGGCGTGCGAGGACGGCGGTCGTGCAGGAGGACATCGCCCTGGTTCGCCATCACGCCGCTCAGAACTTCCTGGTGTACCCCACGCGGATCACCTGCGTCTCAAGGTAATCCGTGCTCTCCAGGGTGAAGCCGTTGCCGCGGATGCGACGCTCGAGTTGCATGGTGTTGAGCAGGTCGGTGGCGTTCACCACCAGTTCGCCCTTGCCCTGCTGCACGCTCTTCTTCATGCCGAGGTCCAGCCCGAACCGCTGCCCGATGCGGCCCTGCGGCAGCAGGTCGGGGGCGAGGTAGACGGCCGCCACCTGCGTCTGCCAGTCCCAGGGCCAGCGCAGCAGGGCGTTGGCCTTGACATTGCCCGACGTGAGCTGCTGGCGGACGGCCGTGAAGGTGGTCGGCACGGGATACAAGGTGAGGGTGGAGAATGCGTCGAAGACCTGGCGGTACGCGGTTGCGCTGGCGCCAAGTGTGATGCGGGGCGACAGCGTCTCCTGCCACACCACCTCGGCACCCGAGCTCCGACTGCGTCCCGCGTTCTGAAAGACGTTGTACAGCAGCACGCTGCCAGGCACTTGCGTGGCGATGCGCGTGATCGTGCCATCGACGACCCGGTGAAAGGCCGAGGCGGACAAGCTGCCGGTCGACCAGCCGGAGCGGTACCCGAGCTCGGCCGCGGCAGTGTACTGGGGCCGGAGTGCCGGGTTGCCGACCTTGATCAGCTCCGGCTCGTCGTATTTGGGGAAGATGCGGATGTCGACCTCGTTGGGACGATCGACACGCCGGTTCACCAGCAGTGACAGCTTCTTCTGGTCGTCGAGCTTGTAGGCCATGCGCAGGGTCGGAAACGGCTGCAGGTAGCGATAGCCATCGCTGCGGTAGGTGTTGTGGTCGGGGTTCACATCATAGTCCACCCGCACCTGCTCCACCCGCAGCCCGCCTTCGAGTTCGACCCGCTGGCTCTCGAAGATATAGGTGCCGTACAGCGCCGGGATCAGTTCGCGGTACGTGGCCAGGCCGCCAGCCCCGGAGTCGATCGGCGAGTTCAGGCCGGGAAAGAACTGCATGTTCACGGGAATGGAGCGATACCGTCCCTTGAAGCCCGCCTCAAGGCGTCCCTGCCGGAGCGGCTTCGCGTAGTCGACGTTCAGATCCGTCACGTGCTCGTCGGAGAGCAGCTTGAACGCGTCCGTGCCGACGAACGCAGGCAACGTATTGGTGAAGGAGTAGCGTTCGTCCTCGCGATGGAAGGAGTAGTTCGCGGTGACCGCCAGCGTGTGCCCGGGCTCTGGGAAGCGGTGCGTGAACACGCCGGTACCGAACGCGGTGTACTTGACCTCGTCCTCGACGAACTGCCAGAGCCGGTAGCGATTCTGCAGCGAGCCCTCGAAGTACGGGTTGTCACCGTTGTCGATGATCTTCTCGCGATTGAGGAGCCACGACACGCTGAGGGCATCCTGAGCACCGAAGGAGTGGTCCACGCCGGCGTTCAGCGTGGCGTAGTCGGTGCGCCGATTGCGTTTGATCTGCTGAAAGATCACCGTGCCGTCATCGAAGCGTCGGGTGGAGAACTCGTTCTTGTTGAGGGTCGGGGCATAGAGCCAGTCGGCCCGCGCGAACAGGTTCGTGGCGCCCTCTCGGCGGTTCACCGCAACCGAGGGATTGAACTTGGGGGTACCACGGTACTGGGGGCGGATGGTGGGAAGGTTTGCCTGCTTCTCCCACAGCGCCCCCAGACCGCCGACCAGTCCGACACGGCCGTTGATGCCCTGCTGGTCCTGCTTCCGCAGCACCAGGTTGATGATGCCAGCGCTGGCATTCGCATCGAACTTCGCCGAGGGGTTGTTGATCACCTCGATGCGCTCGAGCACCGATGCCGGCAGGTTCTCGAGTCCGCTCTGCGTCCCGGCCCCGGTGAGCGCCGTCTGCTTGCCGTCGATCAGCACCATGACCTTGTCGCTCCCGCGGATGAGCACCTTGCCATCCTGGCCGACCGTCACTCCCGGGAGTGTGGACATGGCCTGCAGCACCGACCCGCCGATCTGACTGACGTTATCGGCGACCGTCACGACCTGCCGTCCGGTCATGTCTCCGCCGGAGTCGGCGGTGACCACGATGTTGCCCAGGAGGAGGGCGGCCTCGCGCATCGGGAGCACGCCGAGGTCAAGGAATCGACTCAGTTCGCCGACGAGGACCCGTTGCCGAATCGGCTCATAGCCGATCGCGCGGACGCGCAGGACGTACGTCCCCTTGCTGAGCCCCGCGAAGGTGAAGCCGCCCGTCGCATTGGTGAGGCGCCCAGCGACGAGGGCGCTGTCCCGCTCGGTGAGCAACTGCACCGTGAGGTACGGCAATGGCGCCTTGGTCTCGGCGTTCTGGACGCGACCGGACAGGGTGACGCCGGCGGCGGGTGTCTGCGCCATGCTCCGACGCAGGACCGGAGGGGAGAGCAGGGCCAGCGCAAGCAGGAGCGGCGTGAGCCATGAGGAAGGGCATGCCCTGACAGGCAGCGTGGCGCGAATGGCTCGTCGCAACATGAAGATGGCTCGATTCAGGGGGCGGGGGCGGACGTGTATCTCCGGCCGAGCAAAATAGTGCAAGAGTCGATGGCGGTCACCCTGTGCCGCCGCCATCCCCCTTGGGGCTTCCGGAACCGGACGTTACACTCGATGCACCATGCCGTGTCGAATATGGCCCGGTTCCTCTCCACCACTCGCCCCTCGGGCACCCCATGCTGCTGACGCTGTTGGTCCCGGTCCTCCTCCAGTCCACGGCCGCCGCACCACCGTCATCGTGGGTCGGCGACTTCACCCTCACCATCACAGGGAGCGGGAAGATCCAGGAGCCGCTCTCCAACGGGCGAACGATGTCGGTGACCTGGAAGGTGGACCGAGTCGCCACCGGCCGGATCGTGCTCGACCGCTCGTTCAAGGGGGCCGGCATTGCCGGCGCTTCCAATAGCCGCGACACGCTGCGCTATGAGTCCTGGATCGCGAACACGCGCCAGCCCCTCACCATGCAGGTGCGCGACAGCGGCACCTACGCCGGGCCCGCGGGATCCCCGCGGAACATCGCGCTGGACGTGGCGCGGTACACCTGTCCCGCAAAGGATGCCCCGGAGCGTCCTGGGCAGGTGCGTTCCGCCATCCTCCAGTTCGATCGCGAGCTTGGCAGCTATGCCTTCGAGGCGCCCCGGCTCTTCTCGCGGTGCGAAACCAGCTACCTGCGAACGCCGACCAGCGGCCCACCGGAGTGGATGGCGCGTGCCCCCTTTGATCTCGCCGCAGGACCCATTGAGCTCGAGTTCGAGATGGTGCACAAGCTCGTGCCGCTCGAGAGTTGGCGGCTCATGACCGGTCCGCTGCCCCCCGATGCCAGGGAACTGGTGCTCAGCCGGCGGTTCACCTTCCAGTGGATGCACCCGTTGAGTGCGGGCACTGCACCGGTGCAGGCCGAGTTGCAGTTGGTGCTGCGGCGCGCGCCCTGAGTGCCACCTGCCGCTGTCGGCGATCGATGATCCGGGCCACGCGGCCCGTCATCACATTCAAGACCCCGGCGATGCCGGTCAGGAGGAAGACCGGCGCCAGTGCCAGTTGAATGGCACGCGAGACATCGCCAAAGTCGACCATCGGGATGGGCATGATGGCTCCTATCGCGAGGGTGTCACATTGGCGTCGAGTCGGCGGCCTTTGCCTCCTTGTTCTTTTCGTCAAAGAGCATCGGCTCCCAGAGTTCGACCTTGTTGCCATCGGGATCCATGATCCACGCGAACTTGCCGTTCTCGTGTGACTCCGGACCCTTCTGGATCTCCACGCCTCCGGCGCGCAGGTGCTCGAGCAGCTCGAGGAGGTTGTCGACGCGGTAGTTGATCATGAACGACGAGTCGCTCGGGCCGAACCATTTGGTGTCCTTGGCCGCGACACTCCAGACCGTCAGGCCTCGATCTTCGGCAGTGTCGTCGGGCCAGCGGAGGATCGCGCCCCCCCAGTCCTCGATCGCCATGCCGAGATGTTGCTTGTACCATGCCGCCAGGGCCGCGTGGTCGCCGCGGCTCTTGAAGAAGACGCCTCCGATGCCGGTCACCTTTGCCATGGTCGCCCCCGCAAGTGTGGTGCTGTCAACAATCCCGCCTGTTCGGATCCACGGTGAAGATTGCCGCCCGAATTGATGCATCCGCGGCACGATTCGGGCAAGAGGAAGGGCGTCTGGAGGCCAGGACACGTAGCCCCCAGCTGTACCAGCCTGGGGGACGAGGAGTCATCGGCCTGCGTGGACAGGGATCAGCGTCACAGTTCTTCCTTCCCCGTGAAGCGCTGCAACTCGATCCGCATCCGGGAGAGGGCCACCTCGCGCTCCAGTGCGTCGAGGATCACCTCGGGCGGCACTGCGTCGATCGGCACGGGGGTGCGCTGCCGAAGTTGGTTGAGCAGGAGGTTCCTTGACACGGTGCTCAGCCAGGCCAAGGGCACGGCCGGCAGTCCGGTGCGGCGCCACCCGCGGACGGCCCGCAACCAGGTCTCCTGAGTGATGTCCTCGGCGAGTTGCCGCTTCCCACCGCAGCGCCGAGAGACAAAGCCGTACAGGGCCACCACCGTCTCACGGTAGATGGTGGTGATCTCGGCTTCGGTCGGCGGCGGCGGCATCGGTGTCCGGGAAGGGGATATCTACATGACACACGAGAGGTGGAAATCCCACACATCGAATTGTACCGCCCTGCGGAAAATGATGGACTTAGTCCACTGTACCTAGTCTCTCTTCGGGGGATCGATGATCACGGTGAACATCCATGAAGCGAAGACCCATTTGTCGAAACTGATTGAGCAGGCGGTGCAGGGCGAGACGTTCATCATCGCCCAGGCCGGCCTCGGACGCGGCGACTTCCGAGTCGATCCTCGGGTCCTCCGGCGCGGCCTCCTGGACAACGGCTATCTCGAGCTGCCCGTCACGAGTCAACGGGCTGTTGGTCTGGATGGATTGCCGCTGCTGCACAAGGACCCCTTCGATCGGATGCTCGTCTCGCAGGCGATCGCCGAGGGCATCACGCTCCTGAGCGGTGACGCGCGGCTCGCGGAATCCCCGGGACCGATTCGGACGGTCTGACACCGCCCCTCGTCCTCCTTACCTTTCCTCCATGATCCTCGTCCTCGACAACTACGACTCCTTCACCTGGAACCTGGTCCAGTATCTGGGTGAGCTGGGCGCCGAACCCTCGGTGGTCCGGAACGACCAGGTGACCGTGGAGGGGGCCATCGCCCTCCATCCTGCCGCCATCCTTGTCTCCCCTGGGCCCTGCACGCCATCCGAGGCGGGAATCTCGGTGCCGCTGGTGCGCGCCGCAGCCCAGGCCGGGATCCCGCTCCTCGGGGTGTGCCTCGGCCATCAGTCGATTGGTGAGGCCTTCGGCGGGACGGTGGTCCGCGCCGACCGGCTCATGCACGGCAAGACCTCGGAGATCGCCCACGACGGGACCCGGCTCTTTCTGGACGTTGCGGCCCCGATGTCCGTGATGCGCTACCACTCGCTGGTGATCGATCCTCCAACCATGCCAACCGAACTGGAAGTGACCGCCTGGACGACAGACCGGCCGGCCGGGAGTGAGATCATGGCGGTGCAGCACCGGACGACTCCCACCTGGGGAGTCCAGTTCCACCCGGAGTCGGTGGCGACACCGGACGGGAAGCGGTTACTGGTCAACTTCCTGCGCCTCGCCGGGCTCGACCGCTAATCGTTTGTTGATCAAGCAGTTACCCACATTCCGGCGGTTCCGGCACGCATTTTGACACGGAGGCTACTCCCGCATAGCTTAGAGGGTGCCTGTCCTGTTGGTCGTGCCCGCTCGCGTCGGCTCGACGCGTCTCCCGAGAAAACCGTTGCAGCTCCTTGGTGGGGCCCCCCTTGTGGCCCGCGTCATCGAGCGTGCCCGCACCATCCGCGGGGTCGACCGATTGGTGCTTGCCACGGACTCCGAGGAGATCGCCGAGGCGGTCCACCCCTGGGGCGTTGAAGTGGTGATGACGTCGCCCGACCACGAGAGCGGCACCGATCGCGTCGCGGAGGTTGCTCGTCAGGCCGTGTACTCGGCCTACGACATCGTGGTGAACCTGCAGGGGGACGAGCCGTTCATGCCCGTCGAGGCGGTTGCCGGCGCCATCCGGAAGGCGCAGGACGGGGATGACATCGGCACCGCCGCCGCGCCGCTCGATCCGGCCCTGCGCCACGAGGCCGCGTTGGTGAAGGTGGTGTGCGATGCCACTGGCCGGGGGCTCTACTTCTCGCGCGCGGCGATTCCGCACGTCCGCGATGCGGCCGACCTCGCCGGGACCCAGTGGTGGCAGCACCTGGGTGTCTACGCCTACCGTCGGGAGGCCCTCCTCCGGGTGACCGCGCTCCCGACCTGCATGCTGGAACGTGCCGAGCGACTCGAACAACTGCGCGCCCTGGATGCCGGTCTCACGATCGGTGTTGCCTTGCTCGACAACCCGGCGCCTGCCGGGATTGATACCCCCGATGATCTGGCCGCCGCCGAAGTGCGCTGGCACGAACTGACCGAGGATTCGCGATGACCACACCCGTCCGCACCACCAAGTACATCTTCGTCACGGGTGGCATGGTCTCATCCCTGGGCAAGGGCATTGCCGCGGCCTCACTTGGGCGATTGCTCGTCGAGCGCGGCCTCTCCGTCACGATGATGAAGTTCGATCCGTACATCAACGTCGATCCGGGGACGATGTCGCCGTTTCAGCACGGTGAGGTCTACGTCACCGATGACGGCGCCGAGACCGACCTCGATCTGGGTCACTACGAGCGCTTCATTGATCGCTCGCTCTCGCAGCAGAACAACATCACCACCGGGCGCATCTATCAGACGGTGATCGGCAAGGAACGCCGCGGCGAGTACAACGGCGGCACCGTGCAGGTGATCCCGCACATCACCGACGAGATCAAGAGCGCACTCCGCCGCACCGCACCGGGCCACGACGTCGTGCTGATCGAAGTGGGCGGGACCGTGGGTGACATCGAGTCGTTGCCGTTCCTCGAGGCGATCCGCCAGTTCCGGCAGGACGTCGGCCGCGAGAACGCGCTGTTCGTCCACCTGACGCTGGTGCCGTGGATCGCCGCGGCCGGTGAGCTCAAGACCAAGCCGACCCAGCACTCGGTGCGCGACCTCATGCAGGTCGGGATCCAGCCGGACATGCTGATCTGCCGGAGCGAGCGGCCCCTCGGTGCCGACATCAAGCGCAAGATCGCACTCTTCTGCAACGTGGACTTTGCGGCCGTGATCGAGTCGCCCGATGTGCAGAGCATCTACGAGCTGCCGCTGCGCTTCTTCGAGCAGGGCTTCGATCGCGAAGTCTGCGCGCGCCTGCGCCTCGAGACGCCAGAGCCCGATCTCACGGCCTGGGGCGAGATGGTCCACCGCATTCTCGAGCCGAAGCATCGCGTGCGGATCGCCGTCGTCGGCAAGTACACCGACCTCCAGGATGCCTACAAGTCGGTTGGCGAAGCGCTGCTGCATGGGGGCATCGCGCATCACACCGGCGTCTCGATCGAGTGGCTCGGCAGCGATCGCTTCACATCACCCGAGGCGGCCGGCGCCATCCTCAAGGACTACGACGGCCTGCTGGTGCCCGGTGGCTTCGGTGAGCGCGGCGTGGAAGGGATGATCGAAGCCATCCGCTGGGCTCGGGAACACGAGTTGCCGTTCTTCGGCATCTGTCTCGGGCTGCAAGTCGCGATCATCGAATTCGCCCGGCATGTCTGCGATATGCCCGGGACGACCTCCACCGAGTTCCAGCCCGATTGTTCCAATCCGGTAATCGCCCTGATGGCCTCACAGCGGGATGTGAAGGATCTCGGCGGCACCATGCGACTCGGTGCGTACGCGGCCCGGCTCCGTGCCGGCAGCCACGCCGCCCAGGCCTACGGCACGCTGGAGATCTCGGAGCGGCATCGGCATCGCTGGGAAGTGAACAACGCGTACCGTGACGTGCTGGCAGAGCACGGCCTGCGCCTCTCCGGACAGTCCCCCGATGGCGGATTGGTGGAGATGATCGAGCTGCCGAATCATCCCTGGTTTGTCGGCTGTCAGTTCCACCCGGAACTGAAGAGCCGACCCACCCGACCGCATCCGCTCTTTGCGGCATTCATCGGAGCCGCGCTCGCTCAGCAGCAGGAGCAGCGCGCCTGATGGCGAGCTGGCGCTTCGGACCCGAGCCCTTCCTGATCGCGGGGCCCTGCGTGGTCGAGGACGATGCGACCATGCTCCGGATCGGGGAGACCTTGGCACACCTCGGCGAGAAGCATGGGCTGCGGGTCTGCTTCAAGGCGTCGTTCGACAAGGCGAATCGGGCACGCGGCGACTCGCCGCGCGGTCCGGGCATCGAGGCCGGACTGGCATCGCTGGATCGTGTCCGCGCGGCGACTGGGCTGCCACTCCTCACGGACATTCACGAAGCACACCACGCGGCGCTCGCCGCCCAGATCGTGGATGTGTTGCAGATCCCGGCATTCCTGTCGCGCCAGACGGACCTCCTGGTGGCCGCTGGGGCGACCACGAAACCGGTCAATATCAAGAAGGGGCAGTGGATGCAGCCAGAAGCCATGGCTGGCGCCGTGGCCAAGGTGCGGAGCGCCGGCAGTCGCGACATCGCGGTCACGGAACGCGGCACCTTCTTCGGTTATGGCGACCTGGTAGTTGATCAGCGCTCCTTCCAGCGGATGCGCGAGGCCTGCGGGGTGCCGACCATCATCGACGGCACCCACTCCGTGCAGCAGCCGGGACAGGCCGCCGGGGGCGCGAGCGGTGGACTCCGGGAATTCATCCCGGCGCTCCTCGGTGCAGCGGCGGCGGCCGGCGCCGATGGCTTCTTCCTCGAGACGCATCCGGAGCCGTCGCGCGCCCTCTCCGATGCCGCAACCCAATGGCCACTCGATCGACTCGATGCATTGCTCGGTCGGACCATGGCGATCTGGCGTGCCGCCCGGGAGGCCGCCGATGTTTGACATGGGCCGCGCCCGCAAGCTCAAGCTGCTCGGCTTTGACGTCGATGGCGTGCTCACGGACAACGCCGTCTTCATCGGCGAGGTCGGCGGCCAACGGGTGGAGTTCAAGCGCTTCGACGTCCAGGATGGGCTGTCTCACGCAATTCTCCAGGGGAACGCCATCACCGTTGCCTGGATCAGTGGGCGCCAATCGGCCGCGACCGCCCTGCGCGCTCAGGAGCTGGGCGTGACGGAGGTCCTGCAGGTGCCTTCCACCGAGAAGGTCGCCGCGATCGAGGCATTGCTCGCACGACTGGGGCTCGGCTGGGACGAGATGGCGTTTGTCGGCGACGACTTCGCCGACTTCCCGGTGTTCGAGAAGGTCGGACTGGCGATTGCCGTGGCGAACGCGCGCGACGAAGTGAAGCGCGTCGCGCATCATGTAACCGAGGCGCGTGGTGGGCATGGTGCGGTGCGCGAAGTCGTTGAGCGTCTGCTGAAGAGCCGCGGCAGCTACGAGTCCTCGGTAGCCCGCTACCTTGGCCGTACGGAGTGGCACGGATGAGCACCGCCCTCGATGCCGGCCGGCGCACCATGCGGCTCGAGGCCGACGCGGTCTCCACCGCCGCGGCCCGTCTCGACGCACGCTTCACCCACGCCATCGCGCTGCTTGCCGCCGGGGGCCGGGTGCTCGTGAGCGGGATCGGCAAGTCGGGGGTGATCGCACAGAAGATCGCCGCGACGCTGACGTCGACCGGCACGCCCGCCACCTACCTGCATCCGATCGAGTCACTCCATGGCGACCTCGGCCTGGTCGCGTCGGACAGTGTGGCGATCATCGTGAGCAAGAGCGGTGAGACCGAGGAGCTGGTCGGGCTGCTGGCGGAGTTGTCGCGGCGTGCCGTGCCGATGATCGCGATCGTCGGGGCAGTGGATTCCACGCTCGGGCGAGCTGCCACCGTCGCCCTCGACGGCGCCGTGGCGGAGGAGGCGTGCCCACACGACCTCGCGCCCACGACCAGCACGACGGTCGCGCTGGCGCTGGGTGATGCCCTGGCCGTGGCGCTGCTGGAACAGAAGGGCTTCGGTCGAGAGGACTTTGCCGCGCTACACCCTGGTGGCCGCCTCGGGCGCAAATTGCTGCTTCGGGTGGACGATGTGATGGTGCCGCCCGAACGCCTGCTCGACGCCAGCGCGGCCATGCGCGACGCCGTGGTCGCGCTGGCCCGGGGACGGGGCATCGCCCTGGTGGCCAACGCGGCGCATCTCGTGGGCGTGGTGACGGCAGGCGACCTGACGCGCCTCGCCGAGCGGGACGGGGAGTTCCTGGATGTGTCGGTCGCCGAGGTCATGACGCACTCGCCGAGGACCGCGCGTGCCGGCGAGCTGGCCGCCGCGGTTGTCGGGATGATGGAGCGCCACGGGATCATGGCCGCTCCGGTGGTGGACCCGGACGCTCGGATTGTGGGGGTGGTGCACCTGCACGATCTCCTCCGCGCGGGGGTGGTCTGATGCGCCGGCTGCTCCTCATGGCGCCGCTGCTCCTCGCCGCCTGCGGCGACAAGGGCATCGAGCCGCCGGTGACCGCCCCCGGCGACAGCGCCGACAGCTTCATGGAAGGGATGGCGTTCAACGTCACCACGGAGGGGGTCCGGGTCTCACGCGTCGAAGCGGAGTCGGCGTGGGTCTTCAATGCCCGCCAGATCAACGAGCTCAAGAAGATGCGGGTCATCTTTTACGATCGTACCACGGGGAAACAGACGTCGGTGGTCACCGCGGACAGCGGTACCTTCAACAGCCGGGACGAGACGCTCGATGCCCGCGGCAACGTGGTGGCCACCGCAACCACCGGCCGGATCCTGAAGAGTCAGCACCTCGTCTACGACAAGGTGCAGAATCAGATCTATTCCGATACGGCGTACACCTTCACCTCACCGGATGGCAATGGCTCCGGGGCGTCGTTTGTCTCGGACCCGGACTTCAAGTTGATCCGGGCACAGCGTCCGCGCGGCGCGATGAGCGGCAAGGGCATCCTCCTCCCGGGGCAGAGGGATGCACGCCCCGCGCCGAAGGGAAAGGGGAAGGCGCCATGAGGTCGGTCCTCATGCTCCTGATTCTCCTCGCCGGCACCGCGTCCGCCGCCTCCGCCCAGCGGGGGAAGCGCTGCCTGCTGGAGTTCGAGCGCGAGGCGCAGCGCGAGGGAGTGAGTGTCGAGATTCCCGGCGGCAACGCGAATTACTACTTCGGCGGCGACGTGCGTCTCAAGTGCCGCGGTCAGGATGTGCGCATCGGCGCCGATTCGGTCGAGTCGATCAATGGCGATGTGTATCGCTTCATCACCAAGGCCTATTATCGTGACGCGGATGTGTCGATCCGTGCTGACACGCTGACCTACTACCGCCAGACGGAGCGGATCGAGGCGCGGGGCAGTGTGGTGGTGGTCAGTGCCAAGGATTCCTCGACGCTGCGTGGCCCGTACGTGGATCACACCCGCTCGGTCGCCGGGGTGCGGGACAGCGCCGAGACGCTCGCGCTGATGCGAGCCACGATGACGGTCCAGCCCAAGGCCGCGAAGGGAGATACTGCGACACGCTCGCCCTATGTGATTGTCGCGGACCGACTCCGCGGCTATGGCTCATCCCGGATGGCCGGCGGCGGGAACGTCACGGTCGATCGCGACGACCTCGCGGGACGTGGAGATTCCCTGCTCTACAGCACCGGTACCGCCGGGCGGACCATACTCATCGGCGCCCCTGCGAGCTGGCAGCGGACCGGCGCGGATTCCTTCACGGTGACAGGGCGCGAAGTCCGCCTCGGCCTCACCGACGAAGTGCTCGACGATCTGCGCGCCTACGGCGACGGCGTGGTCATTCAGGATTCCACCCGCGTGCGGGGCGACTCGGTGGCAATGCGCTTCGTCGATGGCAAGCTGGCGAGCACGGAAGCGTGGGGCCGACGTGGGACACGTGCCCACGTGACACGCGACGGCTACGATATCCGGGGGGACTCGGTGAGCATCGTGGCGCCGGGTGAAGTCCTTGAGGCGATTCGCGTCTTCGGCAATGGCATGCTGCAGAACCCGGTGGATTCGGCGGATGCAACGCGGACCGCGGGTGACAGCACCGCCACGGCCCCCGACCGTGACACGCTCTGGGGAACGCAGATCGATGCCCGCTTCGGGCAGGTGGATTCGTCGGGCACACCCCTCACCCGCGTGATCGGGATCACGGCGATCGGGGGCGCTCGGTCCCTGCTGACCCAGACCGTGGAACGCAATGGCACGACCACCCCGACGCTGAACTACTCCATTGCCGACACCATCATCATCTCGATGAAGCCGTTCCCGGGCGAAGGATTCGACGAGGTGCGCATGCTCGGCAATGTCCAGGGACTGCAGCTCGAGACTGCCTCGATCGGCAAGGGTGCGGCGCTGCCAGCCAAGCGGGGGATCCCATGAGCATCCTGCGGGCCGAGGGGTTGTCGAAAAGCTACCGCAACAGGGCGGTCGTCGATGGCGTCTCCCTCGAGCTGGCACAGGGCGAGATCGTTGCTCTCCTCGGGCCCAACGGCGCGGGCAAGACCACGACCTTCTATCTGGTCACCGGCTTGATTCGGCCGGACGCCGGACGGATCTTTCTCGATGACCAGGACCTGACCAATGAGCCGATGTATCGGCGGGCGCGGGCGGGCATCGGCTACCTCGCGCAAGAACCGTCCATCTTTCGCCGCATGACGGTGAAGGAGAACGTCCTCGCGATTCTCGAGACGCTGCCCCT
>JBBRGR010000004.1:0-17722 GCA_038223815.1 Gemmatimonadales bacterium | reverse complement strand
GACGGCCGATGACCGGACCGGTGGGAGAGCTCTTCCGCGAATACCACAGCTCGCTCGTGCGCATGCTCACGCGGCGCACGGGCGATGTGGATCGCGCGGAGGAGATCGCGCAGGAAGTCTTTGCGCGCGCGGTGGCGGCCCCACCGCGCAACCCGCGGCCCTGGCTCTTTGCCGTGGCACTCAACCTGGTGCGCGAGGAAGGGCGCCGCGAGGTGCGGCAGCAGCGGCGCTTGATGCTCTACAAGGCCGAGCAGCCGGCGGCCTTCGAGGCGCCGGACGATGCCCTGGAGCGCGGCGATCGGCAGGCGCTGGTGCGTGCGGCGCTCGACCAGCTCTCGACGCGCGATCGGGACGCCCTGCTGCTCAAGGCCGAGGGATTCAGTTACGACGACATTGCGGCCACGCTGGGACTGGCCCGGGGTGCGGTGGGCACAACGCTCTCGCGCGCCCGGCAGAAATTGGTGGCGGCGTATCGCGCCGGGGAGGGACGCCATGACATCGCATCTTGACGACGGCACGATCCACGAACTGCTCGATGGCGAGATTCCGTCGACGCAGCTACCGCCACTGCAGGCGCATCTGGCGAGCTGTGCGGCGTGTCGCGCCCGGGTTGCATCGGCGCGTGAGCTGGTGGACGTCACCGACGAACTCGTGGAACTGCTCGATGATCCGCCTGCCGCCGTGCCCGCAGCGACGGTGGTCACCCCGCTGCCGACGCCGGCACGCGCATGGATGCGCCAGTTGGCGTGGGCGGCATCCATTGCGGTGGCGGTGGGCGCTGGCTGGTACGTGCGCGGCGATGTGCAGCAGGTGTTGCCAGCACCGACAGTCACGCCTCCACCGACGGCGGACCCGATCATCGCGGCAGCGCCGATTGCCACGACGGCACCGGAGGCAATCGCGCACACCTCGCGTCCTCGGGCCCCCGTGGCCGATGCACCAGCCGCGAAGCCAGTCATGCTGGGCACCACCGAGCAGCGGGCGACAATCGACGACCTCACGCGTCGGGCTCGGGCGGAGTCGGCCCAGGAACCTGCCCCACCGCCTGCGGTGGCAGCGGCGACCTTGGCCAAGGCGACCGAGGGGCTGCGTGCCGGTGCGGCATCGGGTGGAGGGATCGCCGTCTCGCGCGCCCCCGCCGCCGCTTTCGAACGCGGCAACCGCAGCGACCTGGGGGCGCGGGACCAGGTGGTGACCAAGCAGTTGCTCAGCGATACGGCGTCCGCGGATACGGTATCGATCCAAATAGTGGCACTGGAGTGGCTCCTCGATTCCTCGGGGATCGCATCCACCGCTCAGCTCTCGGCGAGGTGCGTCGGCGTCTCCAACTCGACGGCGATTGGCGATCGGCCGGCGACTCCATCGGACGAACACGATCTGCCCGATGCACTCCGCGCACGGCTCACCGCCCGCCAGGGTACGCTGCGCCCACGTTCGGCCTGTTCGGAGGCGGCGGCTCCCCTGCCCATGATCGAAACGGCCACGGGTCTCCCCGCCGTCCACATCCTGATCGGCAGGCCGCGCCTTCCTGCAGCAGACCGCGCCGTCGTGGGGATGCAGCACCATCAGGACGGCCGCTCAGCAACCGGCTATCGGTGCGAGCTCGAGCGACGGAATGGCGCGTGGGTCGTGGTCCGCTGCCGTGTCACCTGGGTGGCGTGATCCGCCTGGCGCCCTGAGGCTCCCCTCCGGGAATCTTCACCATTCCTTCATCCGTGCCAGCCAATCCTTCCCCGGTGGAGGATTGGCTGTTTCACGTGTCCTGAGCAACGGCGCACCGGCGCATCCCACGTTGCCGGTCGCAGGTGGTGGGGACTGGGCGGCAGGATGGAAACTCCGGAGGAGGTGGCATCATGAGTCGAGTGGTCATTCTGGGCGCAGGCGTCGCAGGACATACGGCGGCGGCCTTCGCGAGGAAGTGGCTGGACCGGGGCGACACGGTGACGGTGGTCTCTCCCAAGGACTTCTACAACTGGATTCCGTCCAACATCTGGGTCGGGGTCGGCGTGATGCGCGCGGACCAGGTGACCTTCCCGCTCCGACCGGTCTATGAGCGGGCCGGGATCGAGTTCGTCCATGGCGCTGCTCGGGCCATTCACCCCGAGGGCACGCTGGACGACCCCACGCCGCACGTGCTGGTCGCCCCAACCGGCGGCATGCCCGACGCCAGGGTCCGTGTCCCCTATGACTTCCTGATCAACGCGACCGGCCCCCAGCTGCGCTTCGACCGGACCCCGGGTCTGGGGCCCGATGGCAACAGCCACTCGGTCTGCACGCCGGACCATGCCACCGATGCCGCGCGCGCCTTCGCGGAATCGGTCGCGCGGATGCAGCGCGGCGAGAAGCAGCGCTTCGTGGTCGGCGTGGGCCACGGCACCTGTACCTGCGAGGGCGCGGCGTTCGAATACATCGTCAACCTGGAGTTCGAGCTCCGCGCACGCGGCGTGCGGGACCGTGCCGAGATCGTCTGGCTGACGAATGAGTATGAACTGGGCGACTTCGGCATGGGCGGGATGCAGTTCAATGCCGGAGGGTACATCACGCCGAGCAGCATGTTCAATGCGTCGCTCTTTGCGGAGCGGGGCATCGAGTGGATCACCCGTGCCCACCCGGTGCAGGTGGAGCCGGGACGGGTGCACTACGAGACGGTGGACGGGACGATCGGCGAGCAGGCGTTCGATTTCGCGATGCTGCTCCCGCCCTTCTCGGGCGTCGGCCTCACTGCCCTGGACCGCCACGGGGTCGACATCACCGATCGGCTCTTCCAGCCGAACGGCTTCATGAAGGTGGATGCCGACTATACCGCGAAGCCGTACGACGAATGGCGGGCCAGCGACTGGCCCCACACCTATCAGTCGCCGGCCTTTCCCAACATCTTCGCCGCGGGGATCGCGTTCGCCCCACCGCATGCGATCTCGCGCCCCTATACGTCACCGAGTGGGGCGGCCATCGCGCCGGCGCCGCCGCGCACGGGGATGCCCTCCGCGATCATCGGCAAGACAGTGGCCCGCAGTATCGTGGACATCATCCAGGGCCGATCGGGTCCGCTGCACACCGCCTCGATGGCGCGGATGGGGGCGGCCTGCGTCGCGTCGGCTGGCGCCAATCCCTTCACCGGCACGGCCGCCTCGATGATCGTCTATCCGATCGTCCCGGACTTCGAGCGCTTCCCGGAAACTGGCCGCGACCTTGCCCAGACCTTCGGCGAAATCGGACTGGCAGGGCACTGGATCAAGATCATCCTGCACCATCTCTTCCTTCACAAGGCCCGCCTCCGTCCAGGCTGGTCGCTCATCCCGGAGTAACCCATGGCCAACGGCAAGCACGCCCACGTCATCACGCCGACGCGCTGGACCGTCTTCCTGCGGACCTTCCTGCCATGGCAGGCATGGCGCTTCCTGGCAATCAATCTGAAGATGCTGGGAGTGATCCGACGCAGCCACCATTGAGGCAGGACCCCCCAGGCACGGAGCGTGCGGGCAGACGGGAGCTTGCCGAAGCGACGGCAACCACCGATCATCGGTGATGCTCCCCTGCCCCGAGGTCCACATCAACGACTCCGCCGAACTCTTGCACCCCCTCGCCGGCTGTCGCGGCACCAACGCACTGCTGGAACGGATGTTGGACGAAGTCGTCGGGCGAGGGCGCGAGACGATCCAGTCAGGACAGGGTACCGCCTGATGGCCCAGGAGATCGAACGAAAATTTCTGGCGCACGATGGCTGGCGCATCGAGAGTCATGCGCAGACACACATCGTGCAGGGCTACCTCTCCTCGGTGCCCGGGCGGAGCGTGCGGGTGCGGATCGCGGGCAGTCAGGGCTTCCTCACCATCAAGGGCGCGGCGAGTGCCTCCGGGGTCTCGCGCTACGAATGGGAACGCGAGATCCCGCTGGAGGAGGCGAAGGCACTGCTTGCACTCTGCGAGCCGGGGGTGATCGACAAGATCCGCCACCTGATCGCGGCAGGGCCGCACACCTTCGAGGTCGACGCATTTCTCGGCGAGAACGCCGGGCTGGTGGTCGCCGAGATCGAGCTGCACGCGGAGGACGAGACGTTCGAACGGCCGGCGTGGCTGGGCGCAGAGGTCACCGGGGATCGGCGGTACTACAACTCCTCGTTGGTCAAGGCGCCGTTCGGGAGCTGGGGTGAACGGTGAGGAGTGCGCCTGCCTCGCTGCCATCCATCATCCGTCATCCATCATCCGTCATCCATCATCCGTCATCCATCATCCGTCATCCTGCGTAACACTCCACCTGCGCCATATCGGCGCGCCGGTAGAGCAGACTCAGCGATACCATCAACTGCTGCGATTCGCTGTGCCATTCCCACCAGAGCCCCGAGGCCGTCTTCCCCGGCGCCTTGACGGCGTCCACCAGGTTGCCATAGGAGGCGCCCTCCGTCTCCCGCTTGCACTTGAGTGGCTGGAAGGTGAGGCCGTGGTGCGTGAGTGATTGTTCGATCATCTCGCGGGTCAGGAAGAAGCCGCCCTTGCCGCGCGGACCGGTGACTTCCATCGAGTCGAGGGTGATGCGCATCCCGGTCAGACCGGCTGGGCCGCCGTGGAGGGTGATCTGCATCCAGAGGGCGACGCTGTCACCGAGGGTGCCGAGGAAGCGGCCGGCGCGCTGCTGGGTGACGCCGCGCTGGATGGACGCCGCATCCTTGACCGCGGTCGGTGCCGGCGTGGCCCAGCGGATCGCGAGGGCGCTCCCGGTGGTCCAGGGCAATCCGGTGGTGCGCACGCCCGAGTCCACGAGGAACGCGGTGAGGATGCTGCTGAGCGGGACTTGTGATGCCCCGCCGCGCTGCTGGGCGGGGAGGGGGGCGGCGAGGAGGAGCAGCACGGCGAGCGGGGCGAGTCCGGGGAGGCGGTGCATGGAATCTCCTGGGTACGACGGGGTGGTGACCATGTCGGAGGAGCCCACAAGAGTACCCCGAATCCCGCGAGCCGGGTGGATCCACGCCCGCCCCCCTCTGGTCGGGGATGCGCTCAGACGCGACTCGGTGCATACTCCAGTCTGGCGTTTCCGGCTCGGCTCTCCCGACATGAGGTGGTGTGACCACACGCACGCTCCGCCTCGGCGGCGCTCGCTCCGATATCGGGCTGGTGGTCGTCCTCGTGCCGACCACCGAAAGCGCCGACCCCGCCCTCGAGTACTACCACGACTACGGCCAGAGTCACGCCGAGTTCGCCCGCGCATTCGACGCGCTGGGACTCCCCTGGCGCTGGCAACCGGTGACCACCACCACCTGCGCCGCCGTCCTCGACGCGCTCGCGGCGGAACCGCTCCCTGCCCCGCCCGTGGTCTTCAACCTCTGCGATGGCGACGACTCCAACGACGTTCCCGGGATTGAGGTGATTCATCACCTGGATCGCCTCGGGCTCGCCTACACCGGGGCCGACGCCGCCTTCTATCGCGGCACCACCTCCAAGATCTGGATGAAGCAGGCGTTCGAGGTTGCCAGGGTCGCGACCGCTCCCTGGGCGATCCTCCCCGATGGGGCATGGGACGCGGACGCGATCCTCGCCGAGCTCGGCGCACCCCTGATCGTGAAGCCGGCCATTTCCGCCGGGAGCATGGGGATCACCCTCGCCTCGGTCGTCTCGACCTCCGCTGACCTCCAGCGCCAAGTGGCGCGGCTCCACGACGGCTATCGCGGCTGGAACCTGGTGAGTGGCGGGGTCTTCGTCGAGCGCTTCATCGCGGGGCGCGAGTTCACGACCTTCGTGGTGGGTGATGGTCGTGACCCGGGTCGCGCCACCGTGTATCCGCCAGTCGAGCGCGACTTCCACACCACCCTCCCGGCAAGCGAGCGCTTCCTCTCCTACGATCGCCTCTGGGAGGTCTACGAAGGTGAAGCCCCGATCGGCGATGGCGAGCATCTCTGGGAATACGCCGCCACCCCCGCCGCACTCCAGCAGGTGATCACCTCGCTCAGTTGGGCGGCCTATGCCGCCGTGGGAGGGACTGGCTACGGGCGCGTGGACCTGCGGATGGATTCGGCGACCGGAGCGTTGCATGTGCTCGAGGTCAATGCGCAGTGCGGGCTCTCCGAAGACGAGGACTACACCTCGATCGGCGCGATCCTCCGCTTTGCGGGTCGGCCCTTCGCCGGGCTGGTGCAGGACATCCTCGCCGATGCCCTCGCCCGCCGCCCTGCCATCGCCCGGAGTGCCCTGGCGTGAAGGTCTGCGTACTGCAGCCCGACTACTCGACGTCGTCGGTGGACTACCAGCACTACGACCCACCACGTGACCTCGCGCCATTGCTCCCGGGGCACCACGTCGATCACGTCTTCCTGAACAAGCTGACCACGCACCGCCAACTGCGGCACCTCGCCTCGCAGGGCTATGACATCTTCGTCAATCTCTGCGAGGGCTATCTTGACTGGGATGTGCCTTCGGTCGACGTCATCGATGCGCTCGCCCGGCTGCGTCTGCCCCATACGGGGCCGACGGCCCTGCTCTACGATCCCTCCAAGCCGCAGATGAAGTATGTCGCGCACACCGCCGGGGTCGCGACGCCCGCACACGCGGTGATTGGACCGGACGACATCCTTCCAGACGCGGTGCACGTGCTCCGCTATCCGCTTTTCGTCAAGCCGTCGCACGCCGGTGACTCTCTGGGCGTGGACGAGGCGTCGTTGGTGACGGCTCCTGCCGCACTCTCGGCGAAGGTGGCCGCAACAATCGCCGAATTCGGCGAAGCGCTCGTTGAGGAGTACGTCGATGGTCGCGAGTATACTGTACTGGTCCTCGGCGCGATCGATCCTGCGCGCCCGGCCATCGCGCTCGCCCCAGTGGAGTACAGGTTCCCAGCGGGTCCGCACTTCAAGACCTATGCCCACAAGACCTCGGACCAACACGCCGAGGCGAATCGGCGCCTGGACGACGCGGCGCTCGCGGCGCAACTGCGCGATTCGGCCGTACGAATCTTCAATGCGTTTGGGGGCTCGGGGTACGCTCGGCTCGATTTCCGGGTGGATGCGGCCGGCATGGTGTATTTCCTCGAGATCAACTTCACCTGCTCGGTCTTCTACGCCGCTGGCTCCGAGGGATCAGCCGACCACATCCTCGCACTCGACGGGATGGGTCAGGCCGGCTTCCTCGGCCACATCATCGCGGAAGGGATGGCCCGTCATCGCCGTGCCACGGCACCGTTCCGGATGGGGAAGGGGGTGGCGGGATATGGCATCTTCGCCACGCGCGCCATCGCCGAGGGTGAGGTGGTGTTCGTGGGCGAGGGGCGGGCGCAGCGGATCGTCACCACACGTCACGCGGCGACATGGAGTGACGCCGATCAGCTCGCCTTCCGCCGCTACGCCTACCCGCTGAGCGACGAGGTCTTCGTGCTCTGGGACAATGACCCCTCAGCGTGGGCTCCCCAGAATCATTCGTGTGATGCCAATAGCCGCTTCGAGGGACTCAATGTGGTGGCATCCCGTGCAATCACCCTCGGCGAAGAGATCACGCTCGACTACGGCACCTTCCTGGACGAGACGGCAGAGCCCTTCACGTGCCAGTGCGGGAGTGGCGGGTGCCGTGGGCGAATTGTCGGGGCGGAGGGGAATACGCTGAGTGCGCGGGAAGGAGCGGGGCGGAGTGGTAGGTCGCAAGACGCAAGACGTGACACGTGACACGTGAGGCGCAAGACGCAAGACGTGAGGCGTGCCCTCTGACTTGCCTCACCCGTTTCAGGTCTTACCGTTCACCGTTCACCCCGCACGCTTCACGTCTCACGCTTCCCCTCTTACGTTTCCCCCCTCACCCTTCACCGGCTTCTCTCATGCGCCCTGCCCGTCTGTTCGCCCTGCTGCTCCTCACCCTCCCTGCCGCCATCGCGGCCCAGTCCACCACGCCCTTGGCGAAGAAGGTGCTCGGCGTCGAGGACTACACTCGGTGGCGCAGCATCGCCGGTTCCGACATCTCTGCCGATGGCAAGTGGGTCGTGTACGGCATGCGGCAGCTGAACACCCTGCCGGCCGATGCCAAGCCGGTGCTCCGGCTGCGCAACGTGACGGCGGGCACCGAGACGGAGATCGTGGACGCCTCGCAGGCGAGCTTCTCGCCCGACGGCAAATGGCTCACCTATCTGGTCGAGACGCAGCCGAAGAAGCCCATCCCGCCAGGAAAAGATTCTGCCGCGGTTGCACCGACGCCTGCCCCGGCGCCGGGCGCCCCTCTGGTGACCCCGACACCCGCAACTCCGCCCCCTGCGGGTGGGCGCGGTGCCGCGGGGAATCAGGTCACCCGTCGGTGGGAGCTGCGTGAACTCGCCACGGGGACGGTGCAGGTCTGGCAGGAGATCGCCAGCGCCACCTTCTCCCCCACGTCGCGGCATCTGGTGTTGCGTCGCCGTCCCGCCACCCCGGCGACAGGTGCCGCGGCAGCAGGTGGCGCGAACGCGGCTCGCGGGCTCGACGCGATCGTGCATGATCTCACCACCGGGCGCTCGCTCTTCCTCGGCAGTGTCAGCGAGATCGGCTTCAACAAGCGCGGCGAACTGCTCGCCTATACCGTGGACGCTGCGGTCCGCGACGTGAACGGCGTCTACCTCGCGACGTTGGCGAGTGGCCGCATCGAGCCGCTCGACGTGGACACGCTCCGGTATGCGCGACTGACCTGGAACGATGCCGGCACCGGCCTCGCCGTGCTCAAGGGTCGTGAAGTCGAGAAGATGCGTGAGCGCAACAATCGTCTGGTGGTGTTCGGCAACCTCGCCGCCACCCGCGCTCCATCAGTACTGGACCCGGCCATAACGGCCGGCTTCCCCAAAGGCTTCGTGGTGACGGAACGCGCCACACTGGAGTGGAGTGACGACGGCCAACAGGTCTTCCTGAGCATCATGCCGCAGACCACGGCCCCGGACACCGCGCGCCGCAAGAGCACCGACTCGTTGGCCAACGTGGATATCTGGCGTACGCTGGACGAGCAGATCCAGTCCCAGCAGATGATCCAGGCCGAGTCTGAGCGCAACCGGAGCTTCCGGCAGGCGTTCGCCCATCCTGGTCGCTACATCACGCTGACGGATTCGAGCATGCGCGAGCTTGATCTCCCGCTGAGCGGGACCTGGGCCATCGGGCGCAACCCGCGCCCCTACATCTCCGACTACAAGACCCCCGCCGCCGACATCTTCCGCGTGAACACCACCACGGGCGAGCGGATCAAGCTGCTCACCGGCCAGCTCACGGGGCCGCACCTCGGCGGCATCTCGACCGACGGGCGCTACTTCCTCTACTGGAAGGACGCCATGTGGCAGGCGGCCGAGCTGGCGACCGGTGCCACCCGGACCCTCGGCGCCGGCGCCCCGCGCTTCACCAACACCGAGTTCGACTATCCCGGCCCGAAGCCCGCGTATGGCATCGCGAGCTACGCCGCCGATGGCAGCGGCGTGATCGTCCCCGCACGCTATGATCTCTGGTTCCTTCCGTTCGATGGCGGCGCCGTGCGCAACCTGACCAACGGGGTGGGCACCAAGTCGGAGATCGTCTTCCGGCCGGTGCGCTTCGAGCCGATCGACTCGTCGGTGCGCAAGGCAGCCCGCGTGTCGCGCGAGCTCGACCTCTCCAGGCCGATCACGCTCTCGACGTATGGCGAGTGGACCAAGAAGGCCGGCTTCTCACGCCTCACCAATGGCCAACTGCAGTCGCTGGTCCATGAGGATGCTGCCTTCGCGACCCCGAGCCGGGCACGTGACGCGGACGTCGTGCTCTACACGCGACAGACCTTCGCGGAGTACCCGGACCTGCTCCTCGCCGGGAGCGACCTCGCCAACCCGAAGAAGATCAGCGACGCCAACCCGCAGCAGAGCGAGTATCGCTGGGGACGGCGGCTCCTCTTTGACTACACCACGCGCCGCGGAGTGAAGCTGCAGGGCATCCTGGCACTGCCGGACGATTATGTGGCCGGTCAGAAGCTGCCGATGCTGGTCACCTTCTACGAGAAGAACTCGCAGACGATGCACCGTTATCCGACGCCATCCTACCTGAGCGGCATGGGGGGGATGCCCGTCGAAGCCGTGAGCCGCGGCTACGCGACAATGCTGCCCGATGTGCACTTCCATACGGGGTCGTCGCACAGCGACATGCTCGATGCCGTCGAGGCCGCCACGAAGCAGGTGATTGCCATGGGCTATGTGGATCCGCGGCGGATCGGCGTACACGGCCACAGCTACGGTGGCGAGGGCGCGGCCTTCATCGGAACGCGCTCGAAGATGTTCGCCGCCGTGGGCATGGGCGCCGGCGTCACGGACCTCTTCAGCGACTTCTCGCAGAGCTGGGGCTGGAGCTATCAGGTGAGTGGGGGCAGCGGAGCCAACGGCAACAACTACTACCTCTTCGGGCAGGGTCGCTGGGGCTTCTCGCCGTGGGAGAATCCGGAGCGTTACCGCTTCGAGTCGGCGCTGACCCATGTGCCGTCGGTGACTGCCCCGTTCCTGATCATGCATGGCGCCTCCGACCCGACCGTCTCCTTCACGGAGGGGATGAACTTCTACAATGCGTTGCGCTACAACGGGAAGAACGCCGTGATGCTCGCCTATCCGGGTGAAGGACACGGGTTGAGCGGCCTCGCCAACCGGAAGGATCTCACGATCCGCTACTTCCAGTTCTTCGATCACCATCTCCGCGGCGCCGCGGCGCCGAAGTGGTTGACCGAGGGCGTGCCCTACATCGCGAAGGATGCGGTGAAGGAGCCGAGGTAGGGGCAAGGCATGCCTCGCCCCTTGCCGAAGGTTGGGGTCGCGGTCATCGTGCAGCGTGGTGATCGCGTGCTCCTCGGCCTGCGGCGTTCCGGTTCGCATGGCGATGGCTGCTGGCAATTTCCCGGGGGTCACCTCGAGGACGACGAGTCGGTGGAGGAGTGCGCGGCCCGAGAAGCCCTGGAGGAAACGGGACTCATCGTCACCAACCTGCGCCTCGGCCCGTGGACCAACGACCGTTTTCTTGATGAGGGGAAGCACTACGTCACGATCTTCGTGCGCGCCGAGGCACTGGATGGCGAGGCACGGGTGCGGGAACCGACCAAGTGCGCCGAGTGGCGCTGGTACGCGTGGGATGCGCTGCCAGCGCCACTCTTCCTGCCGATCCGGAACTTGCTGGCCTCCGGCTGGCGCGCGGCAGCGCGGCATGACGGACTGACCGTGATCACGGATCGTCTGGTGCTCCGCCGCTTCACGCTCGACGACGCGCCGTGAGGGCGTTACCCCTTGCGGGCATTTCCCGGGTCGCCGATGTGCATCTCCTCGACCGGCTGAGGGAGGATGTTCTCCTCGAGCCAGGCCAGCAGGTGCCGATCAAGATCCGCTTCCTCCTGTCCGACGACCTCGGGCATCACCGTCCACCGCTTCCCGGCTGACATCAGGCACCAGCTCGGCGCGACCTCCGGATGGCCCCGCGACGGGTTGGCGCGCTGCCCCTCGCACGAGACAAAGTGGAACTCGCGGCCATGGAGGGTGAGGCGGCGCTGGGTGGTCTTGTAGGTGCTCATGCGGGACTCGCTCGTGCCGGGGAGAGGAACGGCCATTGCTGGCAACCCTGAAAGCTAACGGGTGGTACGCGCCCTACCCCACCAACGCACTCGAAGCCCCGGACGCTGGTGGATTCCACAGCAACACCGGCACGACGCTCCGGCGGAGTACGGTGTCGGCCACGCTCCCCAGCACCGCCCGCTCGAACGCGTGCCGGCCGCGGGTCGCCATGGCGATCACGTCGGGCCGCCACTCCCCCGCCAGTTCGATCACCTCGGTTGCCACTGCCTCAGCCACCCGACATGCCGTCACCACGGTCAGCCCGCGATCACGGAGTCGCGTGGCGATCCGCTGCAAATAGGCGTTCGCCTCGGCGAGGTGATCGGCCACCAGCGCCTGCGGCAGGATGACGCCTTCCCCCATGGGGCTGGCGGCCAGGGGAAGCGAGACGACGCGCAAGAGCAGCAGTTCGGTCTCATTGCCACCAAAGATGGCCAGCAGTTGATCCAGGACGGCCTCCGCCAGATGCGACCCGTCGAGCGGTACCAGAACCCGCCGAGGCAGGCCGAGATGTGTGGTCCCGTCCGCAGCCCCGGGCCGGAGGAGGAGGATGGGGCAGTGGAGCTCGCGCGTCAGCCGATCCGCCACGCTCCCCAGCACGAGACGCGCGATCCCCCCACGACCGTGGGTGCTCATCACGACCAGGCGCGCGTCGTGCGCCGTCACGTGACCGCCGATCGTGGTCACCACAGGACCGTCGAGCACGAACGTCTGGACATCGAGCTGTCGGCCCTCCGCCAGCATGGCCGCCATTCCCTCGAGATCGCGGACCGCCTCGGCTCGAAGGGCCGCTCCGCTCAGCGTCGCCACCTCGACCATGTCCGGAGCGACCGGCTTCGGCCGTGGGAATTGCTGGACGTGCACCAGATGGAGTGGCGTCGTCAGTTGCCTGGCCAGGTCCACAGCACACGACAGGGCGTGCTCGGCGAAAGCGGAGCGATCGAGTGGAACCACGATGGGCCGGACCATGACGACGCCTCCGAGGAATGGAGCTGGTATGGTACCGGTGCTGGTATGAAGAGATGATGAACGAACGGCGCAGGAGCGTTCAGGCCCCGGCTCAGCCTTGACTTCGTTCTCGTGCCGCCGGAGCTTCCGCACATGCCGCGCCCCCTCGCGGCACACGACGAGGCCCTGATGACCACCGCGCCCGACGCCGGAGCACTGGCGAGACTCGAGCACCTGATGCTGGCGGGCGCCGCGCTGGCGGCGGAACCCTCACTCGATGCGGTGCTCGAACGCGTCGTGGCAATTGCGGCGGAGGTGATCAGCGCTCGGTATGCCGCCATCGGGGTCCTTGCCGCGGACCACGAGGAGCTCGAGCGCTTCGTGACCCATGGTCTCAGCCCGGAGCAACTCGAGCGGCAGGGGCCGCCTCCCTCGCGTCACGGCCTGCTCGGCGTGCTCATGCGTACGCGCCGACCGATCCGAGTCCATGATCTCGCGTCCCATCCCGCGGCGACCGGCGTGCCGTCGCAGCACCCCACGATGCGCAGCTTTCTCGGCGTCCCGGTCATCGGACGTCGTGGCCCCATCGGCACTCTCTACCTCACCGAGAAGCTCGACGGCCAGGCGTTCACCGTCGAAGACGAACACATGGCGACCCTGCTCGCCGCCATCACGGCCGCCGCTGTGGAGAACGCGCGGCTCCATGAGGAGAGCGCCCGCTTGCTGGCGGAAGTGCACCAACTGCACCGCACCCGGGAGCGCTTCTTCGCGATGGTCAATCATGAAATGCGCAATGCGCTGGCGGCAGTCTACGGCTGGGCCGAATTGCTGGTCCGCAAGAAGGACCCCTCCACCGTTCCGTTGGCGGCCTACGAAGTCCTCGATTCGGCGCAGCATGCGGTGAATCTGATCAGCGACCTCCTCGATCTCAGTCGCCTCGATGAAGACCGCCTCAAACCGGTGATTCGCCCGGTGCGGGCCCACGATCTGGTCGAGCGGGCCGTGAGTCGGGCCTTGCCGGGCAACGCGGGGCGCGAGCAGCGGCTCGACATCGTGATGATGCCCGACCTCCCGATGATCGAGACAGACGCCAACCGGGTCGAACAGATTCTCGTGAACCTGCTCACCAATGCTCTCAAGTACACCGCGGCCGAGACGACCATCCGGGTCTCCGTCATTCTGGACGCCGAGCGACTGCACTTTCGTGTCGAGGACGAAGGCGAGGGGATCCGTGAGGAGGACACGGAACGGATCTTCGACGTCTACGTCACGACCGCCGAAGGCGAGAAGCAGGGAGTCGGACTCGGCCTGCCCTTGTCGCGCCGTCTGGCCCGGCTGCTCGGCGGCGAACTGTGGGCGGAATCGCGCCCCGGGGCCGGGCTTTTCATTCTCGCATTGCCACTCCGGAGGACCCCATGAAGATCCTGGTCGTCGAGGACGAGCGGAAGGTCGCCGCCTTCATCAAGCAGGGCCTGACGGAGGAGGGCCACGCGGTGGACGTCGCGGTGGACGGCGAGGAGGCAACCCGTTGTGCCCATCTGGGGGACTACGATGTCATCCTGCTGGACCTCATGCTGCCGAAGAAGAACGGTTTGCAGGTCGCCATGGAGCTGCGACGCGAAGGGCGCACCACACCGATCCTGATGCTCACCTCCCGGGATGCCCCGGAGGATATCGTCCGCGGACTCGATGCCGGTGCCGACGATTATCTCGCCAAGCCGTTTCGATTCGACGAGCTGCTCGCGCGTCTGCGCGCCCTCACCCGACGCAGTGGGGTCCCGCATCTGGAGGAGTTGCACGTCGGACCGCTGATGCTCGACCGCCTGCTGCATCGCGCGATGGTCCACGACCAGCGCCTTGACCTCACACCCAAGGAATTTCAGCTGCTCGAGTTCTTCCTGATCCGCCCCGAGGAGGTGGTCCGTCGCACCACGCTGCTCGAGAAGGTCTGGGACCTTCACTTCGACCCCGAGAGCAATGTGGTGGACGTGCATGTCGGCAACCTCCGGCGCAAGCTGGAGGCCGCCGGTGGTGGTGGGCTCCTGCAGACAGTGCGAGGGGTGGGGTTTGTGCTGCAACGCGACCCTGAGCCCGAGACGCCGCACCAATCCTGAACCCGCCCCGAGGGCAAGGCGCGTTCACCGAGCCTTCACGGACCCTTCACCTATCCTCCGGTATGCTCCTCCACCATGGTTTGGAGCATTCACCTCCCGTGGTGAACCTCGGAGGAACCGATCCGCGTCATCAGGCACCTCCTCGTGGTCGAGGACGATCCGAAGGTTGGGAGCTTCCTCACCCAGAGTCTCCGTGCGGAGGCGTATCTGGTCGACTGGGCAACCACGGCCGAGGACGCCGTGGCCAGGGCGGCACGGGGACACTTCGACCTGATCCTCCTGGACAGGGTGCCCGGGCGGCCAAACGGGGACCTGATGCGACGACTCCACGCCGATGGGTCCTCGGTCCCGATTCTCGTGCTGACAGCGCAGGAGTCCGCGGACGAGCGGCGGGTCGCGCTCGGGGCTGGGGCACACGACACGCTGGCGAAGCCGTTCCGTCTCGAGGTGCTCCTGCAGCGGATCCGCGATCTGCTCGACGTGTGAGGTCGAGACCACCGGCTCAGTCCGCCCCTGCGACGCGAAGCACGTCCACTTCATGCTCTGCGCCATCATCCACCAAGGGCATCACCGGAGTCGGGAGCCGTTGGCCATCCAACGTCACGTGCACCGTCCCGCCCGCGATTGCTCCGGGATTCCTCACCGCAATCCGGTAGCGACTCGAGCCGAAGCGGTAGGTGATCCCGTACTGCGGCCACTCCGGCGGCGCCATCGGCTCAATCTCCAAGGTGGCGCCGCGCTTTCGGAAACCGAGGATTCCCTCGAGTCCGACGCGATACATCCAGCTCGCCGCGCCAGTGTACCACGTCCACCCCCCACGCCCGAGCTGGCCCTCCGCCGTATAGACATCTGCAGCCACCACGTAGGGCTCGACCTTGTAGGTCGCGACCTCGGCCTGGGTCCGGCCATGCGTCAGCGGATTGAGCATCTGGAAGAGCTCGAATGCCCGGCTCCCCTTCCCCAGTTGCGCCGTGGCGAGGACCGCCCAGAGCGCCGCATGCGTGTACTGCGCTCCGTTCTCACGGACTCCAGGGAGATAGCCCTTGATATAGCCCGGGTCCACCGCGCTCCGGTCGAAGGGGGGCGTGAGCAGCATGATCAGGCGCGCGTCTTCCCGCACCAGCTGCGCTTCGAGTGACTGCATCGCCTGCCGCTGTCGGTCCGGCCGACCGGCGCCCGAGAGCACGCTCCAACTCTGCGCGATCGCATCAATGCGGCACTCCGTGTTGGTCGCCGAGCCGAGGGGCGTGCCATCGTCGAAGTAGGCGCGTCGGTACCAGGCGCCATCCCAGCCACTGGTCTCGATGGCCTCCACATAGTGATCCGACTGCGCACGCATCGCGACCGCGGCAGCATGATCGCCCCGTGCGTCGGCATGCACCGCAAAGTCGCGCGACACGCCGATCAGGAACCAGCCGAGCCAGACACTCTCACCCTTCCCTGCGATACCGACGCGGCTCATGCCATCGTTCCAGTCGCCGCTGCCGATCAAGGGCAGGCCATGCGCGCCGGCCGTGGACGCCTTCCGGATCGCGCGCAGGCAATGCTCGTACACCGTGGCGTGCACATCACTGATGTCGGGCTGGTCGTAGCGCTCGTCCTCATGCGGCTCGAGCAGCGGCATGCTGAGGAAGGGGACCGATTCGTCCAGCAGCGTCGCATCGCCGGTGACCTGGACGTACTGATCCACCGCGTACGGCAACCAGGCGAGATCGTCCGAGAAGCGCGTCCGGGTGCCCCGACCGCTCCCGGGATGCCACCAGTGCTGGACGTCGCCCTCGAGGAACTGCCGCCCGGCAGCGCGCACGATCTGCTCCCGCGCGAGTGCCGGCTCGGCATAGAGCAGCGCCATGACGTCCTGCAACTGGTCGCGGAAGCCGAAGGCGCCCCCGCTCTGATAGAGCGCCGACCGGGCCCAGAGGCGACATGCCAGTGCCTGATACAGGGTCCAGCGATTGAGCATCGCATCGAAGGTCGGCTCCGGTGTCTCCACCGTGATCACCGAGAGGCGGTCCGCCCAGCGCGCCGACCCTTCGGCGAACGTGCGCGCGACGGCACTCGGCGAGCACCATGCGGTCACGGCCGCCAGCGCCGCCTCCTCGCTTCCCGCGGCGCCGAGCAGGACCACCAGCTCGCGGGTCTCGCCTGGTTCCAGGTGGATCACGCACTGGAGGGCGGCACAGGGATCCATCCCGGCACCCGTGCAGCCACCACCCACAAGCCCGGAGCCGGCCGCGCCCATGAGGGCGGCTGGCTGGGCCACGGTGCCGTTGGGCCCGAGGAAGCAGCGGCGATCACCGGTGTGGCTCGTCACCGGTTCGCTGATGGCACAGAAGGCGACGCGATCCGCGAACTCGGGATGGAACGGGTTGCGCGCCAGCATCGCCTGGTGCCCAGGCACGAACTGCGTCCGCACATGGAATTGGGTCTGCTCGCGCAGCACCCCCAGCGTCCACTCCGCGTAGGTCGTGATGGACAGACCCCGTGAGGTGGGACCGTGGTTGGTCACGGTGAGCCGCGACACCTTGATGGCGGCATCCTCCACCATCCCGAGCACCAGCGACACGGCGATCCCACGATGCGCGTGGTGGAAGGTGGTCTGTCCCGCGCCATGCACCACGGTATAGGGAATATCCCCACCCGCGGGTGCCGGGGTCGCACTCCAGAGCTCGCCGCTCTCGTCGTCGCGGAGATAGAGGACTTCACTGATCGGATCGCTCACGGCATCGTTGTGCCACGGGGTCAACCGATAGAAATAGCTGTTGCCGGCCCAGGTGGCACCCGCCCCGCGCTCGCTGACGACGAAGCCGCCAAGGGCATGGGCGATCACGTTCACCCACGGGGCCGGGGGGAGATGATCGCCGCGCACCCGAATCTGGTAGTCGCCCTCGGGCGTGAGTCCCCCGAAGCCGTTGTCCTCGTGCCCGGTGTCGCTCGTCGCGGCAGGGCCGGTCGGCAGCGCCTGCTGCGGTGCCGGCGCCAGGATCGACTTGGGGTCGGCGCTCGCCGAGCGGAGCCACTCCCTGACGCGCGACGGTCGCGCGGCGCGTGCCGCCGAGGAACGCGCACCCGGGGCGCGACGCTCCGGCCTGATGGACGCCGGCGTCCCGGTGCGCTGGTCTGCCGACGCC
>JBBRGR010000003.1:0-18755 GCA_038223815.1 Gemmatimonadales bacterium | reverse complement strand
GGGACCGGCGCGGGCGGACGCGCTGTACCGCTGGGGCGAGGCAATCGCCGCCCGCGCGGAGCCGCTCGCCCAGGCGATCGCGCGCGAAGTCGGCAAGCCGATTGCCGAGGCGCGCGGCGAGGTCGGGCGAGCCGTCGTCATCTGCCGCTTCTATGCTGGCGAGGCGGTGCGCGAACTCGGGGAGGTGATCCCGGCCCAGACTCCCGAGACCCTGCAGTTCACACTCCGCGATCCCCTCGGCCCGGTGGCGCTGATCACGCCCTGGAATTTCCCGCTCGCGATTCCGCTCTGGAAGGCGGCGCCGGCACTCGCCTTTGGCAATCCGGTCCTGCTCAAGCCCTCCGAGCATGCCGTGGGGATCGCCCACGCCCTCGCCGAGACCGCGCATGCGGCCGGATTCGCAGCGGGCGTCTTTCAGATGCTCCCTGGCGACGGGACCACCGGCGAAGCGCTGCTCCGGCACGACGGTGTGCGCGGGATCTCCTTCACCGGTTCGCAGCGCGTTGGTGCGGGAGTCGCCGCGATGGCGGCCGAGCGCAATGTGCGCGTGCAGACGGAGATGGGTGGCAAGAATGTGGTGATCGTCAGTGCCGACGGCGACCTCGATCGGGCGGCCATGCTGACGGCGGCCGGGGCGATGCGCTATGCCGGCCAGAAGTGCACCGCGACGTCGCGGGTGATCGTCGATCGACGCGTGCTGGAGCCATTTCTCGAGCGCCTGCGCACTGCGATTGCCGCTCTCCCGCTCGGGCCGGTCACCGATCCTGCCTGCGCCGTGGGGCCGATGATCACGGCGGCGGCGCGGGAGCGCGTCCGCGAGGCGCTTGCCGCGCACCCCGCCGAGCTGCTGCTCGGCGAGGCGATGCCGGACGACGTGCGCTTCGAGCGTGGCAACTGGCTTGCCCCGCGTGTGCTGCGCTTTGACTCCGCGCAGCATCCCTTGGCGCAGCGCGAGCTCTTCGGGCCGGTGCTCGGGGTGCTTGTCGCCGATGACCTCGAGCAGGCGATTGCCCTCGCCAATGACACCCCCTTCGGACTCTCCGCCTCGCTCTTCACCCGCGACCTCGGCGCGGCCATGCGCTACCTCCGCCGGATCGAGGTCGGTTTGGTGCGAGTCAATGGCGATACGACTGGGGTCGATCCGCATGCACCGTTCGGCGGTTTGAAAGGCTCGTCGTCGGGAAGCCGGGAACAGGGTCGTGCCGCCCGTGATTTCTACACCGAGATTCGCACCATTCAGATTCACGCCTGAGAGGACCCACCATGTCGTCGATGACTGCTGCGCAGTGGCAGGGAGTTTTCCCCGCCATCACCACCCCGTTTGCTGCCGACGGCAGCGTGGATCACGCCTTCCTGGCTGGCCATGCCCGCCGACTCCTCGCCTCGGGGTGTCGCGGTGTGGTGGCACTTGGCTCGCTCGGCGAGGCCGCGACCCTGACTTTCGAGGAGAAGGTCGAGGTGCTCCGCACGCTGGTTGCCGCCGTCGGCGAACGCATGCCCGTGGTGGCGGGCATCTCGGCACTGAGCACCGCAGACGCGGTGTCGCTGGCGCGGGCGGCTGCCGGTGTCGGCTGCAACGGGCTGATGGTGCTGCCGCCGTATGTCTATCAGGGCGATTGGGCCGAAATGCGTACGCACGTCTCCGCGATCATCACGGCCACCCCGCTCTCCTGCATGCTCTACAACAATCCGATCGCGTACGGCACGGACTTCCTGCCGGAGCAGGTCCGCCAGCTCTGTGATCACGCCAACCTGCATGCCATCAAGGATTCGAGCGGCGACGTCCGTCGGATCACGGCGTTGCGCGCCCGCCTCGGGGATCGCCTCGCGCTCTTCGTCGGACTGGATGATGCGGTGGTCGAAGGGGTGACGGCCGGCGCGTGTGGCTGGGTCGCCGGTTTGGTCAATGCACTCCCGGATGAATCCGTGCTCCTGTTCGAGCATGCGGCGGCCGGGCGTGTCACCGAGGCGCGGGCGCTGTATGATTGGTTCCTCCCGCTCCTCCGGATGGACACCGTGCCCAAGTTCGTGCAACTGATCAAGCTGGTGCAGCAGGAAGTCGGCCTCGGCAGCGAGCGGGTGCGCGCTCCGCGCCATGCGATCGAAGGCGCCGGGCGCGAGATGGCGCTGGCCACGATCGGCCAGGCGCTGGCCGCCAAGCCGATCGCAGCCTCATGACGGTGCCACCCCGCCTCGAGGTCGTGGACTCCCACACCGAAGGGGAGCCGACGCGCGTCGTCGTGGCAGGGTGGCCGATGCCGGAGGGCGACACGATGCTGGCGCGTCGCGAATGGATGCGTCAGCATCAGGACCCGCTGCGTCGCGGGGTCGTGCTCGAGCCGCGCGGGCACGATGCCATCGTCGGGGCGCTGCTCACCCCGCCGCTCCGCCCCGAGGCGACCGCGGGGGTGATCTTCTTCAATGACGCGGGCTATCTCGGCATGTGCGGGCATGGCCTGATCGGGGTCGTGCGCACGCTGCAGGATCTGGGGCGGATTGGCCCGGGCACCGTGCAGCTGGATACCCCCGCAGGTCCAGTGAGCGCCCTTCTCGCCGAGGATGGCGAAGTGACCATCCGGAATGTTGCCTCGTACCTGCATCGGGCCGACGTGCGTGTGGACGTTCCCGGACTCGGCCGTGTCGCCGGGGATGTCGCCTACGGGGGCAATTGGTTCTTCCTGACGTCGATCCCGGATCTCGCACTCACGCTGGCCAATCGGGTGGTGCTGCTCCAGCAGACCACGGCGATCCGCGCCGCGCTCGCAGCGGCGGGCGTCACCGGCACCGAGGGCGAGGTCGTGGACCATATCGAACTCTTCGGACCACCGCACCGGAGCGACGCGGACTCGCGCAACTTCGTCCTCTGTCCGGGGGCGGCCTACGATCGCTCGCCCTGCGGCACCGGGACGTCGGCCAAGATGGCGGCGATGGTGGCCCACGGCCATCTCGCGATCGGTGCGCACTGGCGGCAGGAGAGCGTGGTCGGCTCGCGCTTTGTCGGTTGGGTCGAGCGAGAGGGAGACGCCTTGATTCCCTACGTCCGCGGACGCGCCTGGGTCACCGGCACATCCACGCTGCGTTTTGATCCGAATGACCCGCTCCGAGCCGGATTCTCCTGAGCATGACGCCTTCTCCCGATGTGATCGTGGTGGGAGCCGGTTTGGTTGGGGCCTGCACCGCGCTGGCGCTCGCTGAGGCGGGAGCGCAGGTGACCCTGGTGGAAGGCGACTTCGCCGGGAGTGGCAGCACCGGCGCGGCCATGGGGCATCTGGTGGTGATGGATGATTCGCCGGCGCAGCTTGCCCTCACCGCCCACTCCCGACGCCGCTGGCTCGCCCTCGCCGACGGGATGCCCGCAGACGCCGAGCAGGAGCGGTGCGGGACCCTGTGGATCGCGGCTTCCGAGGCAGAACTGGAAGATGCGGCCGCGCGCGTCGCCGGGTACGGCGCGGCGGGCGTCCGGGCCGAGTTGCTGAGCGCCACCGAACTGGCGCGGATCGAACCTGCGTTGCGTCAGGGATTGGCGGGGGCACTGCGGGTACCGGATGACAGCGTCTGCTATCCGCCGTCGGTCGCGCGCGAATGCCTGCGTCGCGCTGTGGCAGCAGGGGCGACCGTGCATGAGCATTGTACGGTGCGCGCTGTCGCGCCGGGCCGGGTCACGCTCGCGAATGGTGACGTGCTGGCGGCAGGGGCGATCGTGATCGCCGCCGGTGTGGAGAGCCCCGCCCTGATCCCCGGTCTTCCGATTGTGCCGCGCAAGGGCCACCTCGTGATCACGGAGCGGCGGCCAGGCATGGTCCATCATCAGTTGGTCGAGCTCGGCTACCTGCACAGTGCCCACTCGTTCGGTGGTGCATCCGTGGCGTTCAACGTGCAGCCGCGTCGCAATGGTCAACTCCTGATCGGCTCATCGCGTGAACTCGTCGGAACGGAGCCCTCCATCAATCGTCGACTGGTCCACGCCATGCTCACGCGCGCCAGTGCCTTCCTGCCGTCGCTTGGCGCCGTGCGCGCCCTCCGGACATGGGTCGGCTTCCGACCGGCGACCGCCGACAAGCTGCCGTTGATCGGTGCCTGGCCTGCCATCCCCGGGGTCTGGATCGCGGCGGGACATGAAGGACTCGGGATCACCATGGCACCGGGCACCGCGGACCTGATTGTTGCGGGCCTCATGGGGAATGCGCCGCCGGTCGATCCGGCGCCATTTCGTCCCGATCGACCGATGCCGAGCCTGGTGGAGGCCGCGTGACGGACGATGTCACGATCACCGTGAACGGCGTTCCGCGACGCGTCCCCGCTGACGGAACGCTGGCTGCCGTCCTGCTCGGACTGGGGGTGACGGCGTTCCGTCGTGACCTGGGGGGCGCGCCCCGGGCACCGATCTGCGGGATGGGAACCTGCCACGAGTGCCGCGTGCGGGTGGACGGCATCGACGAGGTGCGCAGTTGCCTCGTGAGCGTGCGTGACGGCATGCAGGTCGAGACGGCCGGATGAGCCGCTCACGCGCGATGGATCTGGTGGTGGTCGGTGGTGGCCCTGCCGGGCTTGCCGCGGCCGCGGCCGCCGCCGAGCGCGGCATGCAAGTGCTGCTGATTGATCAGGGGCGTCGCCTGGGGGGGCAGATCTGGCGGCATCGTCAGTCGCGCGAGCTGCCACCGGAGGCGCAGCAGCTGCTCGATCGCGTGCGCACCGCGCGGGTGACGGTCGCGAGCGAGGCCCGGGTCCTCGATGCGACGTCACCGCGAGAGCTCGTCGTGGACTTTCGCGGTCGAGTGGATCTGCAGCCCACCGAGCAGCTGATCCTCGCGACCGGTGCCATGGAGCGCTTTCTCCCCTTTCCCGGCTGGACGCTTCCCGGGGTCTGTGGGGTCGGCGGACTGCAGGCGCTGCACAAGAGTGGCCTGACCGTCGCGGGGTCGCGTGTGGTGCTGGCAGGGAGCGGCCCGCTGCTCTTCCCGGTCGCGGCCGCGATGGCGCGTGCCGGCGCGGAGCTGCTCCTCGTCGCGGAGCAGGCCCCGCGTGCCGCGCTGATCGGCTTCGCGGCGACAGTGACGCGCGACATCGGCAAGCTCGTCGACGCGGCCAGCTATCGCTGGGCTTTCGCGCGGACCCCCTTCCGGACCAGCAGCTGGGTGATCCGCGCCGAGGGGGATGATCGCCTCCGCGAAGTGGTCGTCTCGGTGCGCGGGCGCGAACGCCGCCTTCGGTGCGATTGGCTTGGTGCCGCGTTCGGGCTGGTGCCGCACACCGATCTGGCACGCCTGCTCGGCTGTGACGTGATCGATGAGGCGATCGCGGTCGATGCCCTGCAACGGACGAGCGTCGAGGGCGTCTACGCGGTGGGAGAATGTACCGGCGTCAAGGGGGATGCTCCGGGGATGATCGAAGGGGAGATCGCGGGGCGTGCCGTGACCGGTGACCTGCCCGCGGCGCGGGCGCCAAAACTCGTGCACGCCCGAGGCGCGGGGCGGCACTTCGCCGCGGCGATGGCACGTCACTTTGCGATACGGCCCGAACTCCGCGGCCTCGCCACGCCCGAGACGCTGCTCTGTCGCTGTGAGGATGTTCCGGTCGGAGCGGTGGATCCCACGTGGACGGCACGTCAGGCGAAACTCTATGCGCGGGTGGGGATGGGCTCCTGTCAGGGCGCCGTCTGCGGGGAAGCGTGCAAGGTGCTCTTCGGATGGCAGAACAACTCCGCACGGCCCCCACTCGGCGCGCCCATGACGGGGGCGTGGAGCGACGCGATCGGGCGGAGTGGGAGCTGAATGTTCACCTCACCCCTCCGCTGCTTCGGACTGCAGGGCCGCAGTGGCCAGGCCGAGGAGACGGCCCAGTTGATCGCGCCCGCTGCTGCCCAGGGCGGCTTCCATCACGGCGTCGAGGTCGGCGTGGATGCGCCGGACGCTGGCCTCGAGGAGACGCGAGCGTGCCGTCGGGTGCACGCGCCAGAGGCGTGCGTCGTGCGGATCGCGCTCTCGCCGGATGAGTCCGCCACGCTCCAACCGTTCGATCATCCGCGACACCGTCGGGGGCTCCACCTCCAGCCGCTCGGCCAGCGCGACCTGACGTAGCCCGGGCTGCGACCAGACCGCCAGCAGCAAGGCTTCCTGTCCGGCGTGGAGCCCGTGGGGGGCCAGCCGTCGGGCCAGCACGGCCCGGTGCGCGCGCTGGCAGATCTGCAGCGCATCAAGCAGCGGCGTCGGAGGCATGGCGAGCGCGCAACCTACTTGTCGCGCAACTCCACGCCGCTCGCCACGAAGGCGACTTCGGTCGCGGTGCCGTCGGCGTTGCGGACCAGCTTCGCCCCCTCGTTGATGAGGTGGTCGGCGTCACTCTTGGAATGCTTGGTCGTCAGGACCACGCCGTAGGCACGTGCCTTCATGCCGGCGGCGTTCAGCGGGATGAAGAAGCCGTAGTCCTTGAACGTCACCCGGACGCCCGTCTGATCCTTGGCCGGGGCGAGCTGCATCCAGCATCCCTTCTCGGTGCAGCTCTTCACGATCACACCCTCGACCAGCACCGGGGCCGTGGTGTATTTCGCCGGCGCGGCGAGCACGGTGGCCATCGAGACCGCCGGCGTCGAGGGAATCGGATCCCCGCGCGTGATCACCGTGTCCGCGGGGGCCATCAGGGTCGCCAGCAGGGTCAACGTCGTTCCGATCATCAGCCATCACCTCGAAAGAGAGTGCAGGTCACCAGTTCAGTGGCAGCCACATTGCGGCCCACAGCCGCCGGTGATCGTCGGTTCCACCCCACCGACGATCGGCGTCAGCGGGCCCCGCCCCCCGGGGATCACCCGCTCCACCGGATCCCCGGTTGCCGGGTCAACCACGAGTGCCGCCTCGCTGATCGCCTGCTTGTGCTCGAAGCGACGCGGCGCGGTCCCGGGAGTGCGTGGAATCGTCTGGTACAGGTAGGTCGGCATCCCACCAATATAGCCGAGGCGCCGCCTCAACCATCAGCGTGTGGCAAGGCCGAACCCACCAGCCACGCGGTCAACCCGAGGATCACCGCGCTCAGCAGCAACTCGAAGACGATGGCCCTCCGGAGGGCCGTGCTGGCAGTGGAGCCACCTCGCTCCAGGGCCGGGGTTCCCCGGCGCCAGTTCCACGCCCCGAGTGCCATCACGCCGAGCACCAGTCCCACCTTGATCAGCAGCAACTGTCCCCACACCACGCTCGGCAGGTCGAGAATTGCGCCGTTGCTGTATCGCCAGGTTCCGATCACGCCCGAGAGCACGACGAGCCCCGCGCCGATGCGGGCCGGCCACGAAAACGCACGGACGACCGCTGCCATGGCGGCGAGCCGGTCGTCGCCACGCAACGGCGGGAAGACCACGAGCGCCAGCACGGCCAGTGTGCCGAGCCACAGTCCACCGCCGAGGAGGTGAGTCGCATGGACCACGCGGCCGAGCGCACCGGGCCAGCGGTCCTCGACCCCATGCCCGAGCCCGCCCTGGGCCCAGACCGCCGCCAGGATCAGCAGGACCATGGCGATGGTGAGTCGCCGCGGTTCACGCCGCCAGAGCCACGAGATGGCGAGCAGGAGGAACGCCGAGATCGACTGGGTTGCCCAGGCGGTTCCCCAACTCCCCTCGAGCAGCACGGCCTTGGCGAAATCGCCGGCGATCGGCTCCCCGGGCTCGCTGAAGGCGAGCAGCTGGAGCGCGCCGCGCATCAAGGAGCAGACGAGGAGAAACCAGGCGAGGAGCCCGGGGAGTCGTTCGAACCAGCCGTCCATCGTTTCCCGCGAGGGAAGCCCTGGCCGGGGGCCGTGGACGCGGACCAACGCCGTGGCGGTCGGCAGGCCGATCAGAAGGAGCAGCGTGGTGGCGATCAGGCCCCGGACGACGGGGAACAGCAGCTCAGCCCCGCTCACGCGCCCGTCACGACGGTTCGGCGCATTCCGGGCAGCGGCCGTAGAGCACCACCTCGTGGTCCTCGAGCGTGAAGCCCGGCGGCAGAATGGCGGCCAGCGTGCCCACGCATCCCGGGACTTCGAAGACCCGGTTGCAATGGCGGCATTGGAAGTGGTGATGGTGCGCCTTGCCGTGCACTTCGTACCGGGTGACCTCGCCGGGCAGCTCCACGGGGACGAGCCACCCTTCATCCAGCATTGCCCGGATATTCCGGTACACGGTCGCGATGCCGAGGCGACCGACCTCCGCGCGGGCAAAGTCGAGTACTTCGGCGGTGCTCAGCGGCCGATCGGTGCGCTGGAACGCCCGACGGATCGCGCCACGCTGTCTCGTGTTACGTTCCATTGCCGTTGATCCTCGATGCGACGGTGACAGGGTCGTGACGAAGATACGCTTTCGTCCCGTCCTCCCCAACCCACGGATTCCCGAATGGTCCGCCTCAGTCTCGCCCTGCCGTTGCTGCTGCCCGCGCTCCTGTCCGGCCAGCAGCCCCCTCCCAAGCCGATCCGGCTGGTGGTGGCGCTCGCCGTGGACCAGCTGCGGCCGGACTACCTCGACCGCTACCGTGGCGAGTTCACTGGGGGCTTCGCGCGGTTGCTGCGCGAGGGAGTGTACTATCCGCGCGGGTTGCAGGACCATGCGATGACGGAGACGGCACCGGGACACGCGACGATGTTGTCGGGGCGCTCGCCTGCGAGCACCGGCATCCTCGCCAACGACCTCGGCGTCCCCGATCCTGGCTCCCGCCTCATCGGCTCGACTGCGACCGGCGCCTCGCCGTCGCGCTTCCGCGGCACCACCCTCGCCGACTGGTTGAAGCACCGTGATTCCGGCACCAGGATCCTCTCTGTTTCGCGGAAGGATCGGGGAGCGATCCTCATGGTTGGCCGCATGCTGGCCCCGGTCTACTGGTACACGCAGGGCATCTTCACGACCTCACGGTATTACGCCGATACGCTGCCGGGCTGGCTGCAGGCCTGGAATGCCCGGGATCCGGTCAAGGCGTTGGCCGGCACCAGCTGGACGCTCGGCCGCGATCCGAGCTCCTATCCGGAAGCCGACGATCGACCCTTCGAGGCGGGGGGCAGCGACCGCACCTTCCCGCATCGCGTGCCGGATGATTGGACCATGGCTGCCGGGGCAATCGAATACCATACTGCCATCGATTCGCTGACCCTCGATGTGACCCTCGCGGGCGTGCGCGCACTGGGCCTTGGCCAGCGGGACGGTGTGGATTTTCTCGCCGTGTCGCTTTCCGCACTGGACAACATCGGGCATCGCTGGGGCCCGGGTTCACGTGAAGTGCATGATCATGTGCTGAATCTGGATCGATACCTCGGTTGGTTCCTGGACTCCCTCGCGCGCACCGTTCCGCTCGATCAGGTCGTCATCTCGCTGACGTCGGATCATGGCGTCGTGGAATTTCCGGAGGCGGGGAAGGGGGGGCGCGCCTCGATCACGACGCAGGCGCGCGACCTGAACCGCTGGGCGCTGGCGCGCTGGGGCCTCAAGCTGGAGGCGACCAACCGCAATGGGCTCCTGACCGCGAACGTCGCGGACCTCCGGTCGCGGGGCGTGCACGTGGACTCGCTGTCCCGCACGCTGGCCGCGGCGATCCGGAGCCTCCCGGGGGTACGGGCGGTCTACACGCCGCGCGCACTGGCGGCGGCGCCAGCCTCCGACGTCGAGGCCGGCCGCTGGCGCCGGCAAGTCTCCGCCGACGCGGAGTGGCTGGTGGCGGTGGCCCTGCACCCGGATTGGGTGTGGGGGAGCAGCACGACCTCGACCGGCCACGGGACCACCAATCCCGACGACATGACGGTTCCGATCCTCTTCCGCGTCCCCGGCGTTTCTGCTGCGCGTCTCGAGCAGCGCGCCCGCACGATCGACATCGCACCGACGCTCGCCGCGATTCTCGGCGTGCGTCCCACCGAAGTGGTCGAGGGCATTCCGCTCCCGGCTGTCCTGCCACGCCGTTCGCCGAGGTAACCTGTGCGTCGTCTCCTGCTTCTGCTGGTCGTGGTCCTTCCCTTGGCGGGGCAGGGTGTGCCCGAAGATGCTGCACTGCAACGGGCGCGGCGCCTCCTCGCGGAGCGACCGATCATCGACGGCCACAACGATCTGCCGTGGGAGATCCGCGTCAACCCCCAGAGCCGGATGGATGTGTCGCAGTATGACATCCGCGGCCGCGCCCCAGGCCAGACCGATCTGCCGCGGCTCCGCCTCGGCGGTGTCGGCGCGCAGTTCTGGTCGGTGTACGTCCCCGGCGAGATCAAGGACTCGGGGTATGCCCGCGTGCAACTCGAGCAGATCGACATCGCCCGGCAGGTGATCGCGCGCTACCCGGACGCGCTCGAGTTGGCGCTCTCGGCGAACGACATCGTCCGCATCCGTGCCTCCGGCAAGATCGCCTCGCTCCTGGGGATGGAGGGAGGGCATGCAATCGAGAACTCCCTCGGCGCCCTCCGGATGTACTACGCCCTCGGCGTCCGCTACATGACACTCACCCACAACGTCACGCTCGACTGGGCCGATGCCGCCACCGGCTTGCCCACGCACGGCGGCCTCACCGATTTCGGTCGGGATGTCGTCCGGGAGATGAATCGGATCGGGATGATCGTCGACCTGAGCCATGTCGCGCCGAGCACGATGTCGAACGCACTCGACGTCGCCACGGCGCCGGTGATCTTCTCGCATTCCTCGGCGCGCGCCATCCTCGATCATCCACGCAACGTGCCGGATTCGATCCTCGCGCGGCTGCCGAAGAATGGCGGCGTGGTGATGGTGACCTTTGTGGGGTCGTTCATCTCACCGACGATCCGCGCATGGGAACAGATGCAGCGCGATTCAACCGGCAGTATCGCTGACCGCGAGACGCGCCGCGTGGCCGTGGAGGGATTTCTGCAGCGCCACCCGAAGCCCCGCGCCAGCGTGGCGGAACTCGCCACTCACATCGCGCATGCGCGGCAGGTCGCAGGAATCGACCACGTCGCACTCGGGGGCGACTACGACGGCACCAGTGAGTTGCCGGTCGGGATGGAGGACGTGAGCGGCTACCCGATGCTCTTCGCCGAACTGATCCGCCGCGGGTGGAGCGACGCCGACCTGCGCAAGCTGGCCGGCGAGAACGTCTTCAGGGTGCTGCGGGCGGTCGAGGACGAGCGGGATCGGCTCGCCGGAGTGCGATGACTCCGAACGCGAGAATGGCGAGCGCGATGCAGAACCACTGAATGGCGTAACTGAAGTGCGGTCCGTCGTCGAGCGTCGGCGGGAGCACGGCCGGGAGCCCCCCTGGGCCGGCAGAGTCGCCGTCGAGCAGGAGATAGGCGGCCGGTGCCCCAGGGAGCCCTGCGGCCGCGACGGCGCGGTCGAGTCGACGATAGGTCGTGCGGCCCAGGCGCTCGAGCCGCTGGCCGCTGTCGTTCGTTTCCGGGATCTGCAAGAGCAGGCCGCGGATCGTGACGCTCCCCGGCGTCGGGAGCGGGACCTGATCGGGCGGCGTCGTGGCATCGGGGGACTTCACGAAGCCACGCAGGACCCACACCTGGCCGGCACCGCTATCGAGCGCGAAAGGGGTCATCACCTCGAGTCCAGGCGCCTTCTTGAGGATCCGACCGCGAAGCAGCAGGTCGCCCTCGGGAAGGAATCGACCGCGCGCTGTGGCAATCCGACCCACCAGCGGCGTCTCACGGGCGAAGGCCTCGGCGAGGGAGAGCGCTGGCAGCTCCTGTCCACGGCGGAGGATGCTGTTGGCGGCGCGGCGGGTGTCACGCCGATCGAGCTGCCAGAAGGCGAGCCGTACCGCCCCGCCGGCAAGCAGCAGGACGAACCCGATCAGGAGCGCGCGACGAAAAGTGGACACTTGTGACCCTCCAGTAGGACACCTGGCCCCGGATGGGGCGCCTTCGAAACGACCCAAGCTGTTGTGGCGGTGCAAGATAGCAGTGTGGCATATGGTCTGCTCCTGACTGGAACGTCCCTGCCGCACATTGCGGAGCTGCACCCCCGCTGGACCTGAGCTGGAGACCCAATCATGCGTCGTCCCATTCTGTTGGCCACCCTCCTCGCGGTCTCGGCCGCGTCCTTCTCCCCGCTCACAGCGCAGCGTGCCCAGCGCGAGCGCGGCATCGTCGAGCTCGAGCCTGCGGGCATTCGCGGCGGCTTCTACGCCACGCTAGGCATCGGCGCTGGACGGGAGCAGTTCAAGTTCAGTGATGATCCGCAGTTCTCCGAGGCGCTGACCAAGCCGACGCTCACCCTCCGGCTCGGCGGCACGCCGAACACCTCCACCCGCGTCGGTGCGGAGCTCTTCGGCTGGTCGAACGAAGTGGATGACGGCACCGAGAGCTTCGCCGCGTTCCTGCTCAGCGCCCAGTTCTACCCGGGACGCACCAGTGGCCTGTACCTCAAGGGAGGCGGGGGCTTTGCCCGCAGCGGCATCGACTATACCAATGGCTCGAGCGCGACGGAAACCGGCTTTGCCTGGAGTGCGGGCGCGGGGTATGATCTCCCGCTGTCGCGGTCCGTTTCCCTCGGGCCGACGGTCGACTTCTATCAGGGCAGCTTCACCCGGCGCAATGAGCCGACGCTCACGGAGCGGGTGCTCAACATCGGGGTGCAGTTCACCTTCCAGACCGGCAGCCGCAACCGTTGACCCCCGGCGCAGCGGGGACTATGTTCTCCCCGCTGCGCCCTGGTGGTGAAACTGGTAGACACGCTATCTTGAGGGGGTAGTGCCGCAAGGCGTCGCGGTTCGAATCCGCGCCAGGGCATCGAATGAGCCTGCCACTGTAGCTCAGGGGTAGAGCACTCGATTCGTAATCGAGCGGTCGTCAGTTCAAATCTGACCAGTGGCTCTGCTGTCGATGCACAAATCCTCGCAACACCCGCAACGGCGTCTCGCGAGAGACGCCGTTGTGCGTTTCCGGCGGCCGGCTACGGCGCGATTTGCGCCGTGATGATTTCTGCGTAGCTCGTCGCCAGCCGGTCCAGCTCGGCCTCCCACGAGAGGGCCACGGCGGTCTCGCGGGCCCCGCGGGCGAGCCGCTCGGCAAGGGCCTCGTCCTCGACCAGCCGTACCATCGCCTCGGCCATCGCGGTGACCTCGCCCGGCGGGTAGGCGAGGCCGTTCTCCTCGTGGCGCAGGTGGTCGGCCACGCCGCCGGCGGGGGCGGCGATGACCGGGATGCCACTCGCCATCGCCTCGAGAATGACCAGGCCGAGCGTTTCGGTGTGCGAGGCGAAGAGGAAGGCGTCGGCGCTCGCGTAGAGTGCCGGGAGTGCGGTTCGCCGGTCGAGGTTGCCGAGGAAGGTGACGCCGGCCGGCGCGGCGGTGCGCAAGGCCGGCAGGGTCGGCCCATCGCCCGCGACGATGAGATGGATCGGCCGTCGGCCTGCGAGCGGTGCGGACGCCAGACGATACGCCTCAAGGATCCGCTCGACGCCCTTTTCCGCGGCGAGGCGACCGACGTGCAGGAAGACGAACGCATCGGGATCCACGCCGGGGAGCTGCACGACAGACCGATCACGATGCGACGCAGAGAACTGCGAGAGGTCCACGCCGCGCCCCCACACTTCCACGCGATCCACGCCCAGCGTGGCGAGTTCGTCCCGCGCGACCAGCCCCGGGGTGTAGACCCGTGCACTCCGCCGATGGAAGCGTGCGAGGTAGCGTTGCACCGCTGGGCGCAGTCGCGGGACGCCGTAGGCCTCGGTGTAGCGGGAGAAATCGGTGTGGTACGAGGAGACCGCCGGAATGCCGTGTCGCGCCGCTTCGCGTTGCCCCGTCCAGCCGATCATGAACTCGGTTGCGGAGTGGATGAGGTCCGGACGAAAGCTTCGGATCACGCCACGCACCGTCGTGCGACACGGCGCGGCGACGCGGATCTCCGGATAGCCGGGCATCGGCATGCTCGGGACGCGCGCACTGACCTGTGGCGAGCCGTGATGCGCGACGTCATGAAAGACATCGGTCGAATCCGCAGGATAGCGCGGCGAAATCACGGCGACCTCCCATCCGCGTCGGTGCAGTCCTTCCACCGAGAGGGCGGTGACCACGGAGACACCATTCACTTGTGGCGGGTAGGTGTCGGCACAGACGAGGAGGCGCGGGGGGCGAGGCATGCGGGCAGTTTCCCCCGGTCCGCTCACGAATGCGCGACGATCAGGTCACGGACGTGTGCCGATTCCTCGGATCGGCATCATCTTGCGACACAGCCTCGACCCGATCGTGATCGGATCGTGTCGCGCGGGCGAGACATTCATGGGCGTGCCGCTCCGCTCTCTCGCCCCGGAGGTCTGCCATGCCTGCTCCTCGTGGGATTGATCGCGTGATCGTGGTCGTGCTCGACGGACTCCGTCCGGAACTCATGACCCCGAGCGCGATGCCGTGCCTGCATGGCGTGGCACTGACCGGCTGCCACACCGCCCGGGGGACCACGGTGCAGCCCAGCGTGACCGCGGCCGCACTGGCCTCGCTCTTCACCGGCGTCCCGCCCAGTGTGCATGGCATTCTCGGGGAGCGCTCGCTTCGCCCGAGACTGGGCCACCGCCTGACGCTGTTGCCGCGGACTCTCGCGCGGGGCGGCGTCGCGATGGTGGGTCACATGCGGGCGCTGCCGTGGGGCATGCGCACCGTCGGGACGTTGCTCTCGGCGCAACTCGGGATGCGCGCCGTGTTCGCTGGGGACCACGCCGAGGAGATCCTTGAGCGCGCCGTCCCGTCCCTGGCGCTCAGGCGCCGTGGCGTCACCTACCTGCACTGGCCCGATGCCGACGTGGCGGGGCACGCGTCGGGGTGGATGTCAGCGGACTATCGGTGTGCGGCGCGACGCCTCGATGGGGCCCTGGAGCGCCTTGTGGCGCTGACCGATGTCCGTGAGGATCCGACCGCCGTCCTCATCCTCCTTGCCGACCATGGTGGCGGCGGCGCGCGCGCAGACGACCACGAGAGCACGCACCCGCATGATGTGACCATTCCCGTCGTGATGGCGGGCGGTCAGGTTCGTGCGGGGCAGCTCTGGCCAGGCACCTCGCCCCTCGACGTCTGTGCCACCGTGCCGTGGCTCTTCGGCCTGACCCCGCCGGCGTCCTGGCAGGGACGCCCGCTGCGGGAAGCCTTCGCCGCGGCTGGCCCGCCCGCGGTGACCGCGCTCTCGGAGGCCGCGTGACCGCCGCCGTCCGCTTCGTCCAGCGGCTCGATGGCCACGACCGGCGCCTGCTCGTGCGCTGGGCGCTGGGGGAGGCGGCCGGCGACCGCAGGCGCCGTGGGTGGATTGTCGTGACGCATGCCGGCGGCGCGATCGTGACGATCGCAAGTGTGCTTATTCCCTTGCTGAGCGCGCCATGGCCACGCGCCATCACGGTGCGTGCCGCGCTGGCGCTGACCGTCTCCCACCTGATCGTCCAGGCGATGAAACGCGCCGTCAACCGGGAGCGCCCTCAGGTCACGCCGCTCATCCGCTGCCCGGACTGTTACTCCTTTCCCTCGGGACACGCCACCGCCGCGCTCGCGGTCGCCCTCAGCTACGCCGTGGCCTGGCCGGCGCTCGTCAGCGTCCTCGTGACCGGAGCGTTGGTCGTGGGCTGGAGTCGCGTTGCCCTCGGCGTCCACTATCCGGGTGACGTCCTCATGGGGCAGCTGATCGCGCTCGCCACCGTGGCTGGCGTCACCGTCCTCAGCTAGTCCGCGACGCGACCGCGGGGGCGATCGTGTCCGAAGCGTCGCGCAGGCGTGACGTTGGCCACGGAATTTGATGGCCATGCGCATCGCCCTCTTTTCCGAAGTATACCGGCCGATGGTCAGCGGCGTCTCCCTGGTGCTGCAACGCCTGGTCGCCGCGCTCGAGCAGCGCGGGCATGTGGTGCGCGTCTATGCCCCCCAGTATCCACTCGAGGGAACATCGCCCGACCCCGCCTCGGTGTTTCGCGTGCCCTCGCGCCGTCTCTTCCTCTACCCGGACGTCCGCTGGGGTTTCCCGGCGTGGCCGGCGATTCGCGACGACTTCGCGGCTTTCCGTCCCGATGTGGTGCACGTCGCCACCGAGTTTGCGATGGGCGCGACCGGTGTGCGGCTCGCCCGCGAGTTCGAACTGCCGGTGGTCGCGTCGGCGCACACCGATTACGAGCGCTATGCCTCCCGGTATCACCTCGAATGGCTGCTGCCAGCGGGGTGGCGTTACCTCCGCTGGTTTTATGGGCATGCCACCCGCGTGCTTTGTCCGTCGCGGCCCTACGAGCGCCATCTCCATCTCCGCGGGGTGCGACACACCGCCATCTGGAGTCGAGGAGTGGACACGGTGCAGTTCGGGCCGCGTCACCGTGACGAGGCAGTCCGCGCCTCGCTCGGGATTGCGCCTGGGCAGCCCATGGTGCTCTATGTCGGGCGCCTCGCCGCGGAGAAGAATCTCGATCTCCTGCTCGAGGCATGGCGGCAACTCGGCGTGCGCGAGGATGGCGCGCGCCTCGTGCTGGTGGGTGCCGGGCCCCTCGAGGCGGAGCTGCGGAACGACACGCCACCGGGCGTGGTGATCGCGGGGGTGCGGACCGGGAGTGCGCTGGCGGCGTGCTACGCCTCGGCTGATTGCTTCGCCTTCCCATCGAGCACGGAGACCTTCGGCAACGTACTGCTCGAGGCGATGGCATCCGGACTGCCCTCGCTGGCGGTGCGCGCGGGTGGCGTCCTGGATTTTGCCGAGCACGACCGGAACGCCTGGCTGGTCGAGCCCGACGACGCCGACGCCATCGCCGAGGGTCTGCGGGTGCTGCTGGATGACTCGGCCCGGCGCAGTCGGCTCATGGCCGGCGGGGTCGCCACGGCGGCGAGCCGCGATTGGCCCACGATCTTCGCCGGCGTGGTGCAGGAGTACGAGCGCGCCCTGACCCTCGCCAGGCTTGATGAGTACGCAGCCTGAGCTGCGGGGCATCCCGGCCGTGCTCCCACCCGTGGTGCGTCCCGATGCCACGCTTGCCGTGCTTGACATCTCAGAATACTTCGCCGATCGGAGCGGCGGCGTCCGTACCTATCTGCAAGCCAAGGGTTGCTTCGTGGCGAACCACCCCACCATGCGGCGTACCCTCGTGGTGCCGGGGGATGCGGATACGGTGGAGGACGGCCCGGGAGATCGCACCTATCGCTTGCGCGGACCGGCCATCCCCTTCGCGTCGTACCGACTCATGCTTGCCACACGCTCCGTGGCGCGGATCATCGCGCACGAGCGGCCCGACATCGTCGAGGTCGGCTCCGCCTACCTAGTGCCCTGGCTGGTGTCACGGGCGCGACGTCGGCAGCCCGCACGCGTCGCATGGTTCTACCACAGCAATCTGCCGAGGCTGGTGGTGCCAGCCTACGAGCAGGCCGGGCTCGCGTCGACCGCCGTGGCGCACTCGATCGGAGCCTACGTGCGTCGCTTGAGTCGCCTTGCCGATGTCACCCTGGCGGCGTCCGATTTCTCGGCGCGGGAACTGGCGCACTGGGGTGTGGAGACGGTGGAACGGGTGACCCTCGGCGTGGATACCGCACACTTTGCCCCCCGCCGTCGGGGGCGTTGCCGCGAGGTGCGCGCGCGATTGGGGATTGCGGAGGGACCACTCGTCGGCTTTGTCGGTCGGCTCGCGGCGGAGAAGCAGGTGGACGTGCTGCTGCGCGCATGGCCCACCGTGGCGCGCCAGACGGGGGCCACGCTGGTGATCGTTGGCGATGGTCCCCAGCGCGCGCGGCTGGCGCGACTCGCCGAGGGCCAGCGCGTCCGCTTGCTGCCACACGAGACGGATCGCGAGCGGCTCGCCGACCTGCTCGCCGCACTCGACCTCTATGTGAGTCCCGCACCATTCGAGACTTTCGGGCTCGCGGTGTGCGAGGCGATGGCATCGGGGGTGCCCGTGGTGTCCGTCGACCACGGGGCCGCCGCGGAGCTGGTGCGCCGTTCAGCGGCCGGTGCGCTCGCCCCGCTCGGAGATCCGGATGCCCTTGCCCAGGCGATGCTTGCCGCGCTGGATGCGGACCGCGCCAGGCAATCCACTGCCGTGCGGCGCTATGTCGAGCAGCATCACACCTGGGATGTCGCGATGCACCGACTGATCGACGTCTATCGCCAGGTGTTGGGATGATCGCGCCCGTCATCGCCCATGTGCTCTGTGCGGCGCTGATCGCGACCGATCTCGCCGCGCGCACGTGGCGCGTGCACCTCCTCGCCCAGACTGTGGGGCATCCCGTCCAGCCGCTCGATGCCCTGCGAGTGAACCTGCTCGCCGACGCGGGGGCCTCGCTCTCGCCCATGCGTCTTGCCGGCGAACCCGCACGGATTGCCGGACTCGCCGTGGCCGGGGTCTCGCTCCGTGGCAGCCTCGCGCTGATCGCGTGTGAACTCGCGACGGCCTGGCCCACCCTGCTCGGAATTGGTGTGTTGACCGTCGCGATCGCGGCGCCCGCATGGTGGAGCGACACGGGAGTGGTGCTCGTCCAGCGCGGCATGGCGGCGATGCCGGCGCTGATCGTCGTGGCACTGCTTTCCCTTGGGGCGTGGTGCGTCACCGCGCCGCTCCGGCGCGCCGTGGTGCGCCGTCTGGCGTTGCCAGAGCCCGGCGCCCCCTGGTCTCTGGGGAGACTTCCCGTTGGCCCGTTGGCGTTGAGCGTGCTCCTCTCCGCCGCCAACATCCTCACCCGTACCGCCCTGCTGCCCGTGCTCGTCCTGACCCTGCCCGACCCGCCGTCACTCGCCGCGCTCTGGTTCGGGTCCTTCGTCCTGGTATACGGGCAATTGGTGTTGCCGACCCCCGCGGGGGTCGGCGCAGTGGAACTCGGGTTTCTGGGAGGCGCGGCCGGCGCGGGGGC
>JBBRGR010000002.1:0-22577 GCA_038223815.1 Gemmatimonadales bacterium | reverse complement strand
GCCCCGTTGTTCGCGCAGCACATCATTGAGCCGAGCGGAGAAGGATCCGCCGAGGATGGTGTTCATCACCTGGACGGCGGGGTAGTCGGGGTCGGTGCGCGACATCCCCGGCCCACCGATCATGATCACCGACTGGGCGGCGTCCGGCTTGTCGACAAGGATCACCCGCGCCTTCCACTGCGTCGGCCCTGGCACGTCACGCGCTGGGACCGAAGAGAGGATCACCGGGGGCGCCTTCCAGCCGCTGAAGTGCTTGGCGGCCCAGCGCACCCCCTCCTGCAGGGTCACGTCGCCGCTCAGCACCAGCGTGCTCCGGCGCGGATCGGCTGCGGTGCTCCACCAGGTGCGCACCGCGACCGAATCGAAGTTGCTCACCGAGGCGGAGTCGCCATTGATGTCGCCGTGATACGGATGGGTCGCCGGAAACAGGTTGCGGAAGAGGACCTTGCTCGCCACGCTGCCCGGCGAGTCCTTGGCGCTGGTGAAGCCAGCGAGCCGCAGCGCCCGCTGCCGAATGATATCGCTGCTCGAGAAGGTCGGCTTGAGCAGCATCAGTGCCATCAACTGGAAGCCGCGATCGACCGAGCGCTTCGGCACCGAGAGCGACAGCGTGACATTCTCATAACCAGCCCCGGCGCGGAGCGAAGCACCAATGAAGTCGGTCTCCTCGGCCAACTGCGGCGCGGTCATGCCACCGGCCCCCTCGCCGAGGAGCCCCGCGGTGAAGGTGGCGAGTCCGGGCGTGGTACCACGCAGCCGTGCCCCGCCGTTGATGATCAGCCGAGCCTCGACCAGCGGCACCTCGGCGTTCCGGGCCACCTGGATCTTGAGGCCGTTTGGCAGCGAGGCGGTCTGCACCACCGGCACCGACAGCTTCGGCGCGGGGCCCAAGGCGGGGGCGGTGGTGACCTGCGCCTGCAGCGAGGCGGCGAACGGCACGACCCCAGCCGCGATCATTCCAGCCACGGGTGTCACCCCGCGGACCATCACCGCCATCCACCTCACGGCGTCACCCCCCGCGGCTCGGCTGCGAGCTCACGCTTGCCGGCTGGCACCACCGACACAATCGCCCGCGGGCCGGTGAGAAATTTCTGCACGACGCGCTGGACGTCGGCGGCAGTCACTGCGCGCAACCGATCGAGGTCGCGCTGGAAGGCATCAGGCACACCCACCTCGAAGTAGTACTGGTTCAAGAGATCGGCCTTGCCGCCGACCGTCTGGGTGGAGCGGAGGAATGCGGCCTCGAGGGAATTCTTCGCCTGCTCCATCTCGCGGGCCGTCGGCGGCACTTCGGCCAGGCGGCGCAACTCCTCGTCCACCGCGCGCTGCACTGGACCGATTGGCTTGCCCGGCTTCGGGCGCGCCACGATGTCGAAATCGCCATCGTAGCGTCGGTCATCGGTGCTCGCCCGCACGGTCGTCGCCGACTGCTCGTCGTAGACGAGCCGCTTGGTGAGCCGCGCATTCTTCGACCCGGTGAGGATCAGCTGCGCCACCTGCAGCGCCGCATCATCCGGGTCCCCCGCCTTCACGCCCTGGAAGACGTATTGGAGTTGCGCCGCCTGCACCCGATCCTCAAGGACCAGGGCGGTGTCCTTGGTCATCCTCGGCCGCGTCGGGCGGATCGCGGTGATGGCGGGACCACGCGGGATCGCGCTGAAATAGTGCCTCACCAGGGTGAGCACCGAATCGCGGCGCACCGCGCCCGCGACCGTGATGACGGCGTTGTTCGGCGCGTACCACGTGCGGAAGAAGTCCTTCACGTCCTCGACCGAGGCCGCCGAGAGATCGGCCATCGAGCCGATCACCGGCCACGAGTACGGATGGCCCGCCGGGTAGAGCATCCGCGGCAGGTGATCCGCGACCATCCCGTAGGGCTGATTCTCGTAGCTCTGGCGGCGCTCGTTCTTCACGATGTCGCGCTGGGCATCGACCTTGGCGGCATCCATGGTCGGCAGCAGCCAGCCCATGCGATCGGCCTCAAGCCAGAGCATCAACGGCAGCGCCGAGACGGGGCCCGACTCGTAGTAGTTGGTGCGGTCCTCGGTGGTCGAGCCGTTGTTGTTCGCGCCGGCTGTTTCGAGGAGGCGGTCGAACGCCGGATAGACGGCGTGCTCGGAGCCCATGAACATCAGGTGCTCGAAGAGGTGGGCAAAGCCGGTGCGGCCGACCTTCTCGGAGCTGGACCCGGTATGGTACCAGACGTTGACGGTGACGATCGGTGCGGACTGGTCTTCATGCACGATCAGTCGCAGCCCGTTCGGCAGGGTGTCCACGGTCGCCGGGACCTTCAGCCCCTGCGCGGGGAGTGGGGCGGCGCCGAGCAAGAGGATCGCGACGAGTGACAGACGGGTGAGCACGCGGAAACCTCCGGTGATAGACGCGAACAGCGAACAGCTAGCGGCGAACGGCGAATTGTGCCTTGTCCTCCTGAGCGAAGCGAGCCGCAGGATCGCGCAGTCGAAGGATCTGCCTTTCGGTCGAGAGGTCCTTCGACTCCGCCCGCTTCGCGGGCTCCGCTCAGGATGACAACTCGCAACCCAAGCAGTGCCGTCCGCCGTTCGCGGTTCGCCGTTCGCGGTGTTACAGCGTGAACTTCTCTCCGTGACTCGGAATCACCACCTCTTCCACGCCCTCCTCCTCGAGGAGCTTCTTCATGCCGGCGAGCGATTCCGGCTCGCCGTGGACGCAGAAGGCCCGCTTGATCGGGCCGCCGATGTTCCGGATCCAGCGTTGGAGCTCGTCGCGACCGGCGTGGGCCGAATAGCCGTCGATCTTGATGATTTCGGCGTGGACCTCGGTTTCGACACCGAGGATGCGGACCGGGGAGCGACCCTCGCTGATGCGCCGCCCCAGGGTGTGCACCGCCTGGAAGCCGACGAAGAGGACTGCATTGGCCGGATTGCCGATGTGATTTGCCAAATGGTGGAGGATCCGCCCCGCCTCGGCCATGCCGCTGGCCGAGATGATGATGGCCGGGCCCTGCAGGGTGTTCAGCTTCTTCGACTCTTCCACGTCGCGGACATAGCGCACGAGGTGGTTGTCGAAGATGGTCGCACCCGACTTGATGAAGTCCTCGGTATGGTCGAACACTTCGGGATGCAGCCGAAAGACCGACGTCGCTTCGACGGCGAGGGGCGAGTCGATGTAGATGGGGATCTCGGGGATGCGCTACGCCTGTGCCAGCTCGTGGAGCGCATAGACCAGCTCCTGGGTGCGACCGACGGCGAACGACGGCACCAGGATCTTGCCGCCGCGTGCCGCGACGCGATTCACCACCTCGGCGAGTCGTGCGATTGCATCGCCGCTGGTGTCATGCTGCTTGAGCGCGTAGGTGCTCTCGATGATCAGCGTATCGACCGCACCCTTCGGGGCGTCCGGGTCACGAATGATCGGCTGGCCCCAGCGCCCGATGTCGCCGGAGAAGACCAGTCGATGGGTCGGCTCGCCAGCGGTGGCGATCGTGATATCGACACTGGCACTGCCGAGGATGTGCCCGGCATCGCGGAAGGTGACCGTGAGGTCGTCGGCGACCTTGAATGGCCGAAGGTAGGGGTGCGCCTCCATCAGTTCCTGGACATGGTAGGCATCGGCCATGGTGTAGAGCGGCTCAGATTCCGGCCCGGCGGCGCGTCCCTTCTTCTGGAGGTAGCGGAAGTCGCTCTCCTGGATGTGCGCCGAGTCGGGGAGCATGATGGCACAGAGGTCGCGCGTCGCCGGGGTCGCATAGATCGGCTTGTCGAACTGCCGTGCCACGAGCAGGGGGAGCCGCCCGCTGTGATCGATATGCGCATGCGAGAGAATGACGGCGTCGAGCTGGCGCGGGTCGAAGGGCGTCTCGGCGTTGGCGCGATGCGATTCGTCACGGCGCCCCTGGAAGAGTCCCGCATCCAGCAGGACGCGATGCCCGCGCCATTCGAGCAGATGGCACGAGCCGGTCACCTGCCCGGCGGCACCCCAGAACGTCACCGCGATGTCACTCATCGGAAGAGCCCCTGTACCACGAGAATTGGCAGCTTGCCGGCTTCGGCGAGGAGGTAGCGCACCTCGGTACCGAAGCGTCGCGAGATCGGCGAGGTCGCCGTCGGCGAGGTGAACACCTCGAGGCCGAGTCGTCGCCCCTCGAGGCGGAGCCGGGCCAGGTGGAACGGATCGGAGACGAGAATGACCCGCTCTTCGCCCACACCCCGGAGGTAGTCGGCGACCGCTTCCATCGAGGAGGCAGTGTTGCGCCCTTCGGCGGCGACGGCGATGTCCGTGGCCGGAATGCCGGCGCCGACGAGATAGCGCTGGCCCGCGGTGGCCTCGCTCATCCGGTCTCCGGCGACGATCCCGCCGGTGACGACGATCAACTCGGCGTAGCCCGCGCGGTAGAGGACGGCGGCATGGTCGAGTCGTGCCTGCAGGACCGGTGAGGGGCGGCCGTCGTACTGCGCGGCGCCCAGCACGACGATGGCGTCCGCCTGATAGCGCTGGTCGAGGCGCGAGACGACCAGGACCACGAGGAAGGAGAGGAGGTAGGTGCCCGCGGCGGCCACGGCGAGGAGCGTGATCCAGGCACGACTGGCTCGGCTCAGAAGGGGAACGATTCCCCCTCGCGCGGGACGATCACGTCGCGCACCCCTTCCTCGCGGAGGATGGTGACCATCATCGCGACGGCGAGGTCATCGCCATGGACGACAAACGCCCGCTTGATCGGACCGACGAGTGCGCGCAACCAGGCCCGCATCTCCTCGCCGTCGGCGTGGCCCGAGTAGGCGGTGCAGGCCTCGATGGTGGCACGCCGCTCGACGGTCTGGTCGAGGATGGTCACGCTGGATGCGCCTTCCTGGAGGAGACGCCCGACCGAGTCCTCATCGTTGGCTGCGAGGAAGATCACCGTGTGGCGGGCATCGCCGAGGCATCGGAGCAGATGGTGCGCGGCGCGGCCCGTGTCGCCGCTCTCGCCCGGCGCGACGATGATGGCCGGTTCCGTACGCGTCCCGAGCGCCTCGCGATCCGCCTCGCTTCGGACATAGTGGATCAGCGCGCTGTCGAACGGCCCGCCCACCTCGGCGTAGACCCGCTCGCCACCGGCCAGCGAATCAGGATGCAGACGCATCATGGTCGGGAGGCAGACGTCCGTCGGCGCATCGATCCAGATCGGGATCTCCGGGATGCTGCCCCGACGCCAGAGCGCCTGCACCGTGCGGATCAATTCCTGCACCGGCCCGAGCGACGACGCCGGGATGATGATTTGCCCCCCGCGAGCGATCGCATCGGTGATCAGCTCGGCAAGCCGCAGCTGCGCGTCGGCAAACATGGCGTGGCGCTCGTGGGCGAACGGCGAGCCGACAATCAACGTGTCCACTTCGCCCGGCACGACCTCGGGGTCGGGCAGCAACATCGAGCCGGGCCGACCGACGCAGCCGCTGTAGACGATCCGGTGCGAGCCACCTTCCCCGGTCCGCAATTCGATCGAGCTCGACCCGAGAATGTGTCCCGCGTCGGCGAACTCGAAGACCAGATTCCGGCGGAGGTGCAATGGGCGATGGGTTGGCTGCGAGAGGAACTGCCGTTGCGTGGCAATGACATCGGCCAGACCGTACAGCGCCTCGGCCTCCTGGCCCGCAAGCTCCATCGCCGCCTCGGCGAGGAGGATCGCCGCCGTGTCGCGCGTGGCCGGCGTGCCATAGATCGGTCCGGCAAAGCCGTGGCGGACGAGCTGCGGCGTGCGACCGCAGTAGGCGAGCCCCGCCTGCGACAGGAGGATCGCGTCCACCTTCTTCGGGTCGAGTGGCAGCTCGCGGTTCTTGGCATCGGCCAACGCGACGTTGCCCTGGAAGAGGCCGGCGTCGAGCAGGATGCGGGCGCCCGCGGCCTCGAGGAGGATCATCGAGCCGGTCGCCGTGGCGGCGCCGCCGAAGAAGGTCAGGGTGCGAGGAGCGCTCATCGTGTTCCGAAGATGCGGTCACCGGCGTCGCCGAGACCAGGAAGGATGTAGCCGTCGGCGTTCAACTGCCGATCGAGGGCGGCGGCATACACCGGAACGTCGGGGTGCGCCGCCGTGAAAGCGGCAACACCCTCGGGGACAGCAACCAGACAGAGCAGTGCGATGTCTCGCGCACCCGCACGCTGCAATTCGTGCACCGCTGCGATCGCCGACCCACCGGTGGCCAGCATCGGATCGAGCAGGAACACGCGATACTCGGCGACGGGTGTCGGTACCTTGAAGTAATAGGAGACCGGCCGAAGCGTCTCATGATCCCGATAGAGCCCGATGTGACCGACGCGCGCGTTCGGAATCAACTGGACCACCGCCTCGACCATGCCAAGGCCGGCGCGGAGGATCGGTACGAGGGCGATCTTCGCCGCGAGGGTCTCCCCGGTGGTCGTCTCCAGTGGCGTGACCACCTCGATCGGCACCGTCGGCAGGTCGCGGGTGACTTCATAGGTCATCAGCGCAGCGATCTCGCCGACCAGTTGCTTGAAGTCGCGGGTCGTGGTCGAGGCCGCCCGCAGGAGCGCCATCTTGTGGCGAATCAGCGGGTGATCGAGGACCGTGAGGCCGCGGGGCGTGGCAGCGGGCATTCCGTAATGATCTCGTGACGGTGGGGTGTTGGCAATGCGGGGCAGGGGACCGATACTTCGGTCGTCCCCACCCATCGTGCTTCCCCGGAGTCCGACATGCGCCCCTCTCTGCCCTTGGCCGTCCTGCTGAGCCTCGCTTTCACGCTTCCCGCGAGCGCCCAGCAGAACCCGTTCGCGATCGCCCTGCGCAATCTCCCTGCCTATACGGTGGAGTACACCATGGGCGGCGACCTGACCGGAACCGGCCGCTCGACCGCGGGCGGCGACCGGATGGCCTCCCTGCAGACCATGACCGGGAAGTTCTTCGGCAAGACCTCGACCTCGACCACCTGGTCCCGGACCGATGCCCAGGAGATGTGGTCCGCCGATCTCGAGAAGAAGAGCGGGACCAAGTCGGTCAACCCTCTGCCGAGCATGGCGAAGGCCTATGACGAGCTCGATGCGGCTGGCCGCGCCCGCTTTCACGACAACATGCAGTCAATGACCCAGTTCGTGACCCGCGCGCTCCCGGGGGTGCCGCTCGACGGCAAGAAGACCGGGACGAAGACGATCGCCGGCGAGACGTGTGCGATGTCGGAGATCGGCGCCTTCTCGTTCTGCACCATGGCCAAGGTGCCCGTGGTGCTCTATTCCTCGGGGTCGTTCCTCTGCGTGAGCTACGAGCAGACCGCCACCTCGGTGTCGCGGACCACCGACCCGACGCTCTTCGAGGCACCGGCCGGGATCAAGTGGACCGAGGAGCTTGATCGTCCCCGTGCCGATTCCGCGGCCCGCTCCTGGGTCGGGCAACTCGCCTCGAAGGAGCTGGCAGACTCGCTCGCCAAGGCGCGCGCGAAGTACACCGAGGCGACCGCGGATGGCCAGGCGCAAATGACCCCGGAGCAACAGAAGCAGATGTGCGACGCGCTCAAGAACTTCAATCTCGGCAAGGCGATGGGGAATGCCTTCAAGCAGGCATTCGCCCAGATGGGGAAGGACGTCCTGAAGGGCGGGTTGCGCGGCCTGATCAAGCGGCCATGAGCCCGGCGCCCCGCCTATCATTCAGGATGCCTCGCTTCCGATCCCTCCCCGCGCTCCTCCTCGCTGCCGCCTGCTCCGCCCCCGCGGCCGCGCCGCCATTTGATGCGGCCCATCAGGCGGCCCTGGTCGATTCGGTCGACGCCATGCTCATGGCGTGGCGCGGCGCCGTTGGCGCCATGGATGTGGAGCGAATCGCCACCTTCTATGCCCCCGACTCCACCTTTCGATGGATCGAGGACGGCGCCACCCGCTATCTGAGCCACGCCCAGATCGGCGAGGCGATCCGCGGGATGCAGGGAAGCGTCTCCGCGATGGAGTTCACGCTGGTCGAGCCGATGGTGACCCCGCTCGCGCCCGGGATCGCGGCCGTGACTTCCGGCTTCACCCAGAAGTTCACCGACTCCGCCGGAGTGACCGGCGGGTACGCCGGCGCGATTTCCATGACGGTCGTCCACCGCGGCGATGCCTGGCGCTTCCTGATCGGCCATACCTCCGCGCTGGCACCCGCGCCACGGGGTCGCTAGGGTTCATCTCTCCTGCCGGGAGGCGCGCCGCCCCGGCTCCGCCGTCCCATATCCGACGTGAGCTCCATGGCTGACCCCGAGACCCCCGAGACCCCCGAGACCTCCGAGACCCCGGTACCAGCCGGCAGCTCTCCCATTGCCCAGCGTCTCTTCGACGCCCGGACCGTGATCATTTCCGGCGAGATCAACCAGAAGGTCGCCGCCCGTGTGATGGGCGAGCTCCTGGCGCTGGCAGCCGAATCGGCCACCGCGCCGATCACGATCTTCATCAATTCGCAGGGTGGGCACGTGGAAGCGGGCGACACCATCCACGACATGATCCGCTTCGTGACGCCGCCGGTCCGGATTGTCGGCACCGGCTGGGTCGCCTCGGCCGGCGCGCTGGTCTTCGTCTCGGTCCCCGTCGCGCAGCGCTACTGTCTGCCGAATACCCGCTTCCTCCTGCACCAGCCGGCCGGCGGGGCGGGCGGCACGGCCTCCGACATCGCCATCGAGGCCCGCGAGATCGTGAAGATGCGGGAGCGGCTGAACCTGATCTTCGCCCGCGAGACGGGGCAGCCGGTGTCGCGGATCGAGGACGACACGCACCGCAACTTCTGGCTCGGCGCCGAGGAGGCGAAGACCTACGGGTTGGTCGGCAGCATCATCGCGAGCGCGACGGAGCTTGCGTAGCGGGCACGCAGGGGCGACGCATGCGTCGCCCCTGCGTGCCCGCCCTTACGGGGCGGCGGATCCGGTGCTACACTCTCCGCCCCCGTACCGAGGTGTCGATGCCGAGTTGTCGGTTGTCCGGGGTGGTCCGGGATCCGCAGGGCCATCCCGTCCGCAGTGCCCTCGTCGTCCTGCATCCTACCGATGTCGGGACGGTGACTGGTGTTGCGGGTGAATTTGCCCTCCAGCTTCCGCCAGGACGATTCCGCCTCCAGGTCCAGGCGGCGGGCTTTCATTGGGAGACAACCGAGGAACTCCATCTGAGTCGTGGCGCAGTTGTGCGGCAGGAGGTCGTCCTCACGCCGCGCAATCCGGCGGCGCCGACGCGCCATTGGCGCGAGCGCCTCGGTCCCCGTGCCTCCCTGCGCTGACCTCGCCGGATACGGATCGTCCCGCCGCCATACGCCATCCGATATCTTTCGCCACCATCATTTGATCGTTACCACCACGCCGAGGCCTCGATGCGTCCGTTCGCCCTGCTTCTGCTCCCTATCCTTGGCACGACCCTGTCTGCGCAGGCGCCCGTGGTGATCCCTCCCATCGCGGAGCAGGTCGGCAAGGCGGTGCTGCCGCTGCCCGCCGAATTCCGCGCGGGTGCCACCGTGCTGGGATACAACATCGCAGGGAAGCTGGTCACGCTGCGCCAAGGCAACGGGGCGATGATCTGTCTCGCCGACGACCCGGCGCAGGAGCCCTTCCATGCCGCCTGCTACCAGAAGGGCCTCGAGCCGTTCATGGCGCGTGGCCGAGCGCTCCGCGCCGACGGGGTGACGGGGCCCCAGGTGGATACGGTGCGTTTCCGCGAGGTCAAGGCGGGCAAGCTCACGATGCCGAAGACCGGCGCGCTCTGGCAGTTGACGGGCCCACACAGCGGGATTGATCTGGCGGCCGGCACCGTGAGCAAGGAGGTGCGCGCGCTGTACGTGATCTACATCCCTGGCGCCACGTCGGAGAGCACGGGGATTCCGACGGCCGGCGCGCAGGGGAGTCCGTGGCTGATGTTCCCGGGGACACCCAAGGCGCACATCATGTTCGTCCCGACGATGTAGGGACGCTGACCCGGGGCCCACGCCACCTTACCTTTTCGGGATCCCCCACCGGAGCCGCCCGTGGTCACTGCCGTCATTCTCTTTACCGTTGCCCGGGACCGCATCAAGGACGTGGGCGAGCAACTCGCCGCCATGCCCGAAGTGAGCGATGTGTTTTCCGTCGCGGGGAAGTTCGACCTCGTCGCGATCGTGCGCGTGCAGGCCAACGAGGACCTCGCCGATCTGGTGACCGACCGGATGGTGAAGCTCGACGGCATTCGCGAGACCGAAACGCTGATCGCGTTCCGGGCCTATTCGCGCACGGACATCGAAGCCGGGTTCTCGCTGGGGAGTGGGGATTGACGGAGAACCGCGTCCCGCGGACAGGTCCAGCCGCGGCGGTCAAACCGCGGGTGACCAGCGCGCACAGCGCAGTGCCCAGTGCCCGGTAGCGTGACGTCAGGATGGGAAGCGCGCGCCGTCTCGGCCGACGAGGTGGTCTCCCACCTCACGAGTCGCTCCAACGTCTTCGTGCATGGCGCCTCGGCGACGCCGACGCCGCTGCTCGCGGCGATGACGGCTCGCGGCGACCTGGAGGGCGTGCAGCTCTGGCATCTCCACCTCGCGGGACCGCTGCCCTTTCTCGACGCGAGGCATGCAGGTCAGTTCCGGTCGGTGTCGCTCTTCACCGGGGCCGGGTGTCGCATCCCGATCGCCGAGGGGCGCGCCGATTATGTCCCGATCTTCCTGAGTGACATCCCAGGGCTCTTCACCAGTGGCAGCGTCGCGCTCGACGTGGCGTTGGTGCAGCTCTCGCCCCCCGATGCGCACGGCTTCTGCACCCTCGGCCCGTCCGTGGATACCGCACGCGCGGCGGTGGATTCGGCGCGGATCGTCCTCGCGGAAATCAACCAGCAGATGCCGCGCACGCACGGGAATGCGTTGGTGCCGCTGTCGCGCGTGACAGCATTCACCTGCACCGACCGTCCATTGCACGAGCACCCGGCCACCACGGAGCACGCGGTCACGGCGCACCTTGGCGAACGGATCGCCGCGCTGGTGGCGGATGGCGCGACGCTGCAGATGGGGATCGGCGCGATCCCCGATGCCGTCCTCGCGCGGCTTTTCGACAAGCACGACCTTGGGGTGCACACGGAGATGTTCTCGGACCGCCTCGTGGATCTGGTCGAGGCGGGCGTGATCACCAATCGGCTCAAGCCGATCCAGAACGGGCGGATCTCGACCTCGTTCGTGACCGGGACGCGACGGCTCTTCGATTTCATCCATGACAACCCGTTGGTGCACTTCCACGGCTGCGACTGGACCAACGACACCCAGTTGATCTGCAAGATGCCGAAGATGACGGCGATCAATTCTGCGCTGCAGGTGGACCTGACCGGGCAGGTGAATGCCGACTCAATTGGCCATCGGATCTACAGCGGGATCGGGGGCCAGATGGACTTCATCCGTGGCGCGGCGCGGTCACCGGGCGGGAAGCCGATCATCGCCCTGCCGAGCACGGCGGTCGGGGGGACGGTCTCGCGGATCGCCGCCGAGCTGAGCCCGGGGGCCGGCGTGGTGACGACCCGAGGGCATGTGCACTGGGTGGTCACCGAGTACGGGGCGGTCAACCTCCACGGGAAGACGCTCCGGGAGCGGGGGGAGTTGCTGATCTCGATCGCCCACCCAGATTTCCGGGGCGAGCTCCTGGCGGCGCACCGGGGGCGAGTCATCGGGTGATCTTCCCCCGGACCCGTCCGGAGGCTACTTTCCGCTTCGGTACGGCCAGGTAGCTCAGTTGGTAGAGCACGTGACTGAAAATCACGGTGTCGGGGGTTCAATTCCCTCTCTGGCCACTCAGCGGCGCCTCCTTCGGGGGGCGCCGCGCTTGTTTCGGGGACCGGGGACTTTCGGGGACCGGGCCGAGCCTTGGCTCCCCACTGCGGCAAGCTCCTTGCAAGGTCTGGGGGTGGCGCGGCCGTAACGATGCCGCCACAACGACTTGCGCGTTCCGGGACCGCGCCGTAGGCTATGCTCCCTTCGTGAACTCCAAATGTTGAGCGATGCCATGAAACCGCCAGCCCCCTACCGGCGCCGGTGCAGTGCCTGCGGGGCCTCCGCCCTCCAGGTGGCCAGTCGATGCCCCGGGTGTGGAGAGGCGATGCCCACCCGCGATGCGCGAGGCACGTTGCTCGTGTTCTGGGGGTGTCACGCCTGCCACACGCTCAACGAGCCCGATCACACCACCTGTACGCACTGCGCGGCCGCGCGGCCGCGCGGTGCCACGCCCAGGCGCTGGGCGGGGGTGAGTGTCGCGGTCGCGGCGGTCGCGGCCCTGGTGGTGGTCTCCTCCGCACGTCTGACGCCGTCGCCCGAACCATTGCCGACTGCGGCCGCACCGATCCGCGCTCCCCGCGCCGCCCCCGCGGTCACGCCCGAGCCAGCGCCCGAGCCAGTGCCGGTCGTCGTGGCACCGCCGCCACCCGCCGCCGCGGTCACCGCCGTCGCGCTTGCCGTCTCGATGGCGGACCACGAGGTACGGCGCCCCGCGCCCCGTGACGATTCCACGCTGCCGATCGTCGAGGTCGTCAGCGTGACCTGGGTGAACGTGCGCAGCGCACCGACCCCGACTGCCGCGATCGTCGGCGTGATCAAGCCGCAGACCTCTGTGCAACGCCTCGGCGCGCGCGCCGGCTGGGTGCAGCTTCGCACCGACACCCTCGTCGGCTGGGTCTATGCTCAGGGGCTGACCGAGCGGTAGCCCGGGCAAGCGCGGCCTTCGCTGCGCTTCCATCCTCCATCGGGCCATCTGCCGTTACGTTTCAGGGTCGCTTTCCCCCTGGAGCCCGTCATGTCTGCTCGTCGTGCGTCCCTCGCGTCGGCCCTGTTGCTCACCTCGGCGGCCTGCCTGTCCGCCCAAGCTCCCGGCATCAAGTCCCCCGCCCCCGCCCCGACGACTGGCGTGCTCCGTGCCGAGCCCGTGGCGAAGGGCCTCGTAAACCCGTGGGGGATCGACTTCCTCCCGGAAGGGCGGATGCTCGTCACCGAGAAACCCGGCCGACTCCGGATCGTCGAGAAGGACGGTTCGCTCGGTGAACCGGTGACTGGCGTGCCCGCCGTGGCGGCACAGGGGCAGGGCGGACTGCTCGACGTCGCGGTCGATCCGAAGTTCGCGCAGAATCGCACCATCTTCCTTTCCTTCTCGGAGCCCGGTGAGGATCGCACTGCCGGCACCGCCGTCGCGCGCGGGCGGTTGGTCGGCAACGCGCTGACCGAAGTCGAGGTGATCTACCGCCAGAGTCCCAAGGTGCGGAGCGGCGGACACTACGGATCGCGGATTGTCTTCCGCGGTGACGGCACGCTCTTCATCACGGCGGGCGATCGTCAGAATCAGCGTCCGCTGGTGCAGGATCTCTCCACCGGGATTGGCAAGATCGTGCGCATCCATCCCGACGGCTCGATCCCCAAGGACAACCCGTTCGTCGGCAAGGCCGGCGTCAACGAGGCGATCTGGAGCTACGGGCACCGCAATCTGCAGGGGGCGACGCTCGATGGCGCGGGTCGTTTGTGGACGGTGGAGCATGGCGCCAAGGGCGGCGATGAGCTCAACCACCCCGAGGCCGGGAAGAACTACGGCTGGCCGGTGATCACGTACGGCACCGACTACAATGGCACCAAGATCGGCGAAGGCACGGAGAAGGCGGGACTCGAGCAGCCGGTCTACTTCTGGGATCCCGTGATCGCGCCGTCCGCGCTCGTCTACTACACCGGCGACAAGATTCCGGGGTGGAAGGGGAACTTCCTCGTCGGCGGAATGGGTGCGGTGAATGGGCTCGTGCGCCTCGTGGTCGAGAACGGCGTGGTCGTGCGCGAAGAGCGCCATCTCACCGAACTCGGTCTCCGCATCCGCGACGTGCAGCAGGGTCCCGATGGTTTCGTGTACATCACCGCCGATGGCGCCGAAGGGCAGATCCTTCGTGTCCGTCCGGTCGGTCGCTGACCTTTCCCTTCTTGCAGGTGGAGTCGTTGCATGGCCTCGCTGTCACCGTATCGTTCGCTCCCGGCTGCCAAACGCCTTGAGCTGGTGCTCCATGACCTGACCACCGCTCAGGACGCGCGCGCGCTCTATATCCAGCGGATGGTCGCGCGCGGTGGGGGTTTCCGCCCGGTGACGCTGCGCGCCTGGTCGCTCGAGAAGCTGGCGAGGGAGATCGTGCGGCTCAACCTCGAGACCTTTCAGGACGAGCTCGGCATGCTGCAGACACTCTACGTCGAGCGCGAGCCGGAGCTGCAGATCGCCTTCCTCGATGCCGCCGGTGTCGCGCACAAGGAGGGCCATATCCCCGACGACCTCGAGCCCCCCTTTGCCTCGGCCGAGCTGGTCGAGGGCGCCGCCAAGGCGCTGCTCGCCAGCCACGGCGACGATGCCCGCCGCTACCTGCGGACGATTGCGTTGTACAATGGGGAGGCGTGGCCGGGGTTGATGCAGGTGATTGGGGAGGGGTGAACCCCACGAGGTTGTCATCCTGAGCGCAGCGACGGCGTAGCCGTCGCGAAGTCGAAGGACCTCTCTCCCGTGCGCTGGGAAAGAGGTCCTTCGACTTCGCAGCCCTTCGGGCTGCTCCGCTCAGGATGACAAACCTGACGGGGCTACTTGATCGACGCCATCTCCACCACAAACCGATACTTCACGTCGCTCTTGAGCATCCGCTCGTAGGCGGTGTTGATCTCCTGCATCGGGATCAGCTCGATGTCGGCGGTGATGTTGTGCGTGCCGCAGAAGTCGAGCATCTCCTGGGTTTCCGTGATGCCGCCGATGAGCGAGCCGGCGATGCTCTTCCGTCCGAAGATCATCGGCATGACATTCGGCGAGTCGTGCGGGGCGGGCGGGACACCGAGCAGGACCATGGTGCCATCGCGCTTGAGTGCGGCGATGAACGGGTCGAGGTTGTGCGCTGCGGCCACGGTGTTGAGGATGACGTCGAACTGCCCTGCCGTGCCCGCCATCGCGTCCGCGTCGGTGCTGATCACCACGTGGTGCGCCCCAAGCTTCGTGGCATCGGCCGCCTTGCTCGGCGAGGTGGTGAACATCGTCACATCCGCGCCCATCGCCGCCGCGAGCTTGACGGCCATGTGCCCCAATCCGCCGAGTCCGACGACCCCGACCTTGCTCCCTGGGCCGACCTTCCAGTGGCGCAACGGCGAGTAGGTGGTGATGCCCGCGCAGAGCAGCGGCGCGACACCCGCGAGATCGAGGTTCGCCGGCACGCGCAGGACAAAGTCCTGGTCCACCGTGATGTCGGTGGTGTAGCCGCCGTAGGTCGGGCCACCGGTGTGCTTGTCCACGCCCATGTAGGTGCCGGTCATCCCGGTGGTGCAGTAATTCTCGAGCCCTTCCTGGCAGGACGGACAGGTGCGGCAGGAGTCCACGATGCAGCCGACGCCGACTGTGTCGCCGACCTTGAAGTTCTTCACGTCGCTGCCCACTGCCGTCACGTGGCCGACGATCTCGTGGCCCGGGATGGCGGGGTAGGGGATCGGGCCCCAATCGCCCTTCACGAAGTGGAGGTCGGAGTGGCAGACGCCACAATAGACGATGTCGATCGCGACGTCGGTCGGGCCCGGGGCGCGACGGGTGATGGTGTGCGGGGCGAGCGGGGTGTCAGGCGAGAAACCGGCAAAGGCGTTGGTCATTGGGCGAGGTATCCTGGGCTGGAGGCGGGGTGTGGAGGCCCAAAGATAGCATCCTCTCTCACGCCAGCGAGGGAAACCAGCAGAGATGAGCCGCTTTTCCCGCATCCTGCGCGTAGGGGAGAACCACACCCTCCGGAGCGCGCTGTGTCCTCTATTCGGTTCCCCCTGGTTCTGGCGTTGTTCGCCGCTGCCTGCAGCAGCTCCCCGACTGCACCGACACCTCCTCCCCCGCCGCCGCCGGCAGCGGTGGCGACCGTCGCTGTGGCCCCCGGCACCACCACGCTGGCCATCGGCGCCACGGCGCCGCTCACCGCGACGCTGCGGGACGCCGCTGGCAATGCGCTGACCGGCCGCATCGTGACGTGGAGCTCGGCGGCCAGCACCATCGCCACCGTCTCAGCGAGTGGTGTGGTGACGGCGGTCGCCTCCGGCGGTCCGGTGACGATCACCGCGACCAGTGAAGGGAGGAGCGGCAGCGCTCAGGTCACAGTCTCCCAGATTCCGGTCGCGGTGGTCGAGTTGACGCCCGCCACCGGTACCATCAACATCGCGGCGACGGTGGCCCTGACGGTCACGCCACGCGCCGCCGGTGGCGCCGCGCTCACCGGCCGCACCGTGGTGTGGAGCAGCACCAATCTGGCGGTGGCCACGGTGAACCAGACCGGCGTCGTGACCGGCGTGAGTGCGGGCAGCGCCACCATCCGCGCCACCGTCGAGGGTATCATCGGGTCGGCGGCCATCACGGTGAACGCGCCTGTCACCCCAGTCGCACTCGCGTTGAGCATCCACCACAGCTGTGCCCTGATGAGCGACGAGACCGCGCGCTGCTGGGGCTCCAATACGTTCGGTCAGCTCGGCGATGGCACGACCACCAACCGTACGGTACCGACCCCAGTGGCCGGTGGTCACCGATTCAAGCAGATCAGCGCCGGTATCTCGAGCACCTGCGGCATCGACAGCAACAATGTCCTCCGCTGCTGGGGGTCAGGCGAGTCCGGCCAGCTCGGCAACGGCTCCATCGCCGATGCGCTGCTGCCGACGCCGACCGCGTCCCCCCCCGAGGTGATGGTCCGCGTCTCGGCGTCGATCTCCACCCTGTTCACCTGTGCCCTCAGCGTCACCGGCAAGGTCTATTGTTGGGGCAATGATCCCACCGCCGAGATCAACGGCTCACAATCGGTGCTCACGCCGACTCTCTTGCCGGTTCCCGCCCCCGCGGTGGTCAATCTCGATGTCGGCGGCTTCTACGGGTGCGGACGTACCGCGCTCGGTGCGGCCTGGTGCTGGGGCTTGAACGATTTCTCCATGCTCGGCGATGGGAAGATCACTCGGAATCCGATTCCCGCCGAGATCCTGGGTGGGCACGTGTTCAGCAGCTTCATGTCTGGCACCCGCCACAGTTGTGGGGTAAAGGTCAACGGTCAGGCCTGGTGCTGGGGTGGGAACTGGCTCGGTCAGCTCGGCGACAACACCACGATCGCCCGCACGGTCGCGGTCCAGGTGAGTGGCGTTGCGGATTTCTCGGCCGTCGCGGTCGGCGCGCAGAGCTCCTGCGGCCTCCGCGCCAACGGTACCGCCTGGTGCTGGGGTGGGGGGAACTCCGGCGTCCTCGGCGACGGTACCACGGTCGCGCGCAACACCCCGGGCGCCGTCTCCGGGGGCCGAGCGTACTCGTCAATCGATATGGGCGACTCCCATGTGTGCGCGATCGCCACGGACGGGATCTACTGCTGGGGGGTGAACGATCGCGGCCAGGTCGGCGACGGAACGACGACGAACAGCCTGGTGCCCAGGAAGGTGCTGTAGCAGCGTGCACGCGGAGGCGACGGACGACACCGGCTGCGCCTCTACGGCAGCCGGACGGACAAGCAGCTCAACCCACCATCCATCTTCTGGAATTCCGACATCTCCAGCGCCACGACCCGGAGCCCGAGCGCCTCGACGCGCGCGATCACGTCGGGGTAGCCCGCCGCCATCAGCACCGCGTCGTTGACGCGCACGCAATTGGCGGCGTAGCCGTCGGTATCGGGCACGACTAGCTGGCGGAAATGTCTGAGTGCCGGATGGTCCGCCAACGCCTCGACCACAACCAGATCCGTGCGGCCAATCCAGGCGATACCGCTCTTGAGATGGAGCAGGCGCGCATTGCCGCGGATGTCGATCGTCTCGGCGCTGTAGCCGAGCCCGTCGAGCCAGCGCCGCAGTTGCTCGGCGCCCGCCTCGTTCGTCCGGTCAGAGAGGCCGATGAGGACGTGTGACTCGACCTGACAGATGTCGCCGCCGTCGAGGGTCCCTGGCGCGCCGATCGCGGCGAGGTCGCCGCAGTACTGCTGCAACAGTGGCCGAATCGCGGTGACTTCGCCGGCACGACTCGCCGCCCCGGGGCGGGTGAGGATCGCCGCCATCGGGGTGACGATGGCGGTGTCCTCGACGAAGGTGGAGTCCGGATGCGCTGGGTCCGCCGGAAGCAGGGTGACCTCGACACCGAGGGCCTCCAAGGCGGCACAGTACGCGGCGTGCTGCGCGAGGGCGCGCGGGAGTTCGGGCGCCCCGAGGTCGGCGGTCGAGATCCCGTGGGCATACGCGGTCGACGGCGGGCAGGCAATGGCGCGGGAGAACTGGGTCATCCTGAAGAATAGCGCCCCTGACGGCGCTGAATGTGCGGAGTATATTGAGATTGGACTCCCCCGAGCTTGCGAGGCCACCCCCTTGACGCAGCCGTTCCTGCTGAACTTCACACCGACCGGGATGATTCCGACCAAGGCGATGACGCCTGAGGTTCCTATTCACCCGCCGGAGATCATTGCCCAAGTGAACCAAGCCGTCGCGCTTGGTGCCAACATGGTGCATCTCCATGCACGCGATCCGGTGACCGGCGTCCCGACCTATCGGAAGGAGGTCTACGCCGAGATCGTGACTGGTGTGCGCGCCCAGCATCCGCAACTGACCGTCTGTCTTTCGACCAGCGGGCGGGATTTTCCGGAGTTTGCCCAACGCTCCGAGTGCCTCGAGCTCACGGGTGACCTCAAGCCCGACATGGGGAGCCTGACGCTCAGCTCGCTGAATTTCAACGCGCAGGCGAGCATGAACGCGCCGGACATGATCAAGGCGCTCGCACAGAAGATGCAGGACCTCGGCATCAAGCCGGAGCTCGAGGTGTTCGATCTCGGGATGATCAACTATGCCCACTATCTGATCAGCAAGGGGTTGATCACCCCGCCGTACTACTTCAACCTGATTCTCGGCAACATCGCCTGTGCGCAGGCGAACCTGCTCTCCCTCGGCCTGATGATCAAGGAGTTACCGGCCGATTCGTCCTGGTCGGTCGGCGGGATCGGCGGCACGCAGCTGCGGATGAATGCAATCGGCATCGTCGATGGGGGCGGGGTGCGCGTCGGACTGGAAGACAACATTCATTGGGACACCGGGCGGACCCGGCTGGCGAGCAATCGCGAGCTGGTGGAACGGATTGTCGGGATCGCGACCGCGATGGGCCGTCGGCCCTACAACCATGTCGAGGCGCGGGACGTCCTGGGACTTCCCAGGCGTGCCTGAATCGCGTGCACTCCCGGCTCGCCTCGGGCGCACGTGGCAGAATCTCCGTACCAAGGGAACCTGGTCAGTGGTGCGCGCGTTGCTCAGCCGACTCGGGGTGCGGATCACGCCGTACTACTGGGTCAAGGAGACGCTCCCGGCGGAGATCCCGGACCATCTGACAGCCCTTCCGGATGGCTTGACCTGGCGCGAGCTCGGGCAGGACGAGATCGCTGCCCTCCCACCCCCGCCCGAGGCCGACGAGGGAGTGCACCCGCATGCCATGCTGTCCGAGGCCGTGTCGAGCGGCAATCACTGCCTCGGAATCTTTCGTGGTGACGAGATCGTGGCGTTCACGTCGTTCTCGACCGGCGTGTCCATGAGCCGCTTCCACCCGGTGGCGATGGGCCCCACCGAGGCGTACCTCTACAACATGTTTGTCCTTCCGGCCGCTCGGGGGCACAACCTCGCCGGGATCCTCCGCTACCGGAACTACGAGGTGCTGCGTGGGTTGGGGCGCGACACCTTCTACAGTGTGACCGTGACCAGCAACACGCCCTCGTGGCGCTTCAAGGAGAAGCTCAGCGCACGCAAGGTGTTTCTCGGCGTGCACGTGGAGTTGTTCGGGCGATGGCCGTTGCGGCTGGTGGTGAAGCGGTACTAGACCGTTCACCGAGCGTCACGACGACACTCCCCCGTTTCCGGCCACTCTCCACATGCCGATGCGCCGCGACGATCTCCGCCAGCGGGACGCAACGGTCGATCACCGGCGTGAAGCGACCGGCCACGGCCATATCGGTGATCGTCTGCAGATCCTCCACCCGCTCGGTGGCAGGCCCGGCAATGATTCGGTGTGTGGTCGTATACCCAACCCAGGGCGCACGGAGCATCTCGCGGAGTGTGGCGAGTACCAGCAGCAGGCGGCCGCGCTCGGTGAGGGCAGCACGACTGCGTGCATACGGGGCAGTCCCGACGGTGTCGACGATCAGATCATAGCGCGCGCCAGTCGCGGTGAAGTCGGTGGTGTGGTAGTCGATCACGTGATGGGCGCCGAGGTAGCGCATCAGCGTGGCGTTCGCGGCGCTGCAGACGGCGGTGACCTCGGCGCCACTGTTGACCGCGAGCTGCACCATGGCACTCCCGACGGCGCCGGATGCGCCGTTGATGAGCACCGTCTCGCCACGAGCGAGCTCGGCCCGACTGAAGAAGTCGAGCGCGGTGGTGCCACCGAAGGCGAGGGCGGCGGCCTCCTCATAGGAGAGACACCTCGGCTTCCGCACCACCACGCCATTGGCGGGCACCGTGATGTACTCCGCGTGCGCGCCCATACGGCCGCCGAGGTAGGCGATGACCGCATCGCCCACGACGAAGTCGCGCACGCCGTCCCCAACGGCCACAACGTCCCCGGCGAGTTCGGAGCCGAGGATCGGCTGACGCGGAGCACGGAGGCCGAAGATCAGGCGGCCAAGGAGACCGAACCCGCGCGGCATGGCGAGGGTGCGCACGCGCCAGTCGGCCGAGGAGACGGTGGTGGCGCGCACCCGGATCAGCAGTGCGCCGGGCCCAGGCGTTGGCGTCGGCACCTCCTGCACCGACACGACGTCTGGTGGGCCAAAGCGATGGTAGACCGCAGCCTTCACGGGGTGTCGACGCTCTTCGGGACGGAGCGCTTGCCCAGGGCCTTGGTGATGCCCATGCGGAAGGCGACGAGATTGGTGGTGGACCGCTTCACATCGAAAGCCAACGAGCCGTTGGGGTTGTCGGTGATGCCGCCCTCGATGAGGTAGTCGCGCTGGCCATTGCCCTGATAGGCCACGCCAAGGTCGAGGGCATAGCGCGCCCCGAGGTCCAGCTGGATACCCGCCCCGCTGCTCCAGGCGAAACCAGCGTCGCCGAAGTTCTCGTCGGACGCGAAGAAGTTCTGGAAGATGCCACCGCCGAGCGCGGTGAAGGTGAGGAGGCGGCTCGTGCCGACGAGACCGTTGGCGTAGGCGCGCACACGTCCCATCGGGAGGGAGAACTCCGGGCCAAGCGCAGCCGTGAGAATCCCGTTGGCGGTCGTCACATTCACCTCGACACGACAGCCCGGGGTGGTGGCGACGCAGCTCCGCTGGTTCTCGTGGCCATACATGATGTAGCCCGTCTGCAGTCGGAGGTTCACCAGGCCGTAGCGGTCGAGGCGGATCCGGAGATGGGCCTGCACGCCACCAGCACTCTGCACCTGATCGTGAAAGGCACCGGTCGGGCGGCTGTAGTCCCCCGCGAAGCCGAGGTGGACGCGCGGAATCCACGGCATGGTGGTGTCGGCAGGGGCCTGGGCGCCGAGCGATGCGGCGGCAACGACGAGGGCAGCAAGTGCGGTGGTGCGATATGGCATATTGACGATCCTGAGGTCGCAAGGGTATAGGACTTACGCTGTAAGGGAAACGAGATTACACTGTAAGGGCAATGAAGGCAAGCTGTTGCAGGGTTGGAACGTGGATCGTGGACCGTGGACCGTGGACCGTGGACCGTGACGATTTGCCTTGTCCCCTCCGCCGAGGTTGTCTCCCACCATGCCTCCAGCTGCTCGCACTCCCCTGACCCGTGACCGGGTGCTCCGTGCCGCCGTGCGGCTCGCCGACAAGCATGGCCTCGAGGCGCTCTCGATGCGCCACCTGGCCGCGACGCTCAAGGTCGAGGCGATGTCTCTCTACCATCATGTCGCCAGCAAGGATGAGTTGCTCGATGGCATGGTCGATCTGGTGATCGGCGAGATCGAGCTTCCCAGTGCCACCGGGGATTGGCGCAGGGCGATCCGGGGCCGAGCCACCTCGGCGCATACGGTGATGCTGCGCCACCCCTGGGCGCCCCTGCTGCTGGTGTCGCGGATCAATGTCGGCTCCAACATGATGCGCTACATCGATGCGACCCTCGGCTGTCTCCGGAACGCCGGCTTCACCTGGCTGCAGGCCGACCGCGGCTGGCATGCGATCGACAGCCATATCTACGGCTTCACCCTGCACATGCTCAGCTCTCCGATCAAGCCGGAGGAGTACCCCTCCGCCGCCGCACAGTACTTGCCGATGCTCCCCGCCAAGACGTACCCGAACATGTACGCGCTGACGAAGCTCGTGGCCGAGGGGAAGCACGACGGGAAGGAGGATTTCGCGTTCGGGTTGGAGCTGATCCTGAGCGGATTGGCGCAACTGCGGAAGAAGCGGTAGGAGGGAGACGGTCGGCGGGTGGCAGGAGCGATTGCAGGGAGGAGGGGGCGGCTACGCAACCGGCGTCCTGCGGCCGATATTCCGGGAAGCCCCTCTCAGTGAGACACACATGTTCAAACTTGTCTGGATCGTTGGCGCCACCGTCGGTGGGGCGATCGGTTGGTGGCTCGGCAACCTGGTCGGGCTGATGACCGCCGCCATGCTCAGCGCAGTCGGGACCGCCGCGGGCGTCTATGCCGCACGGCGGTTTCAGGCACAGTACGAGTAGCGGCGAACGGCGAACGGGGGAC
>JBBRGR010000001.1:0-26883 GCA_038223815.1 Gemmatimonadales bacterium | reverse complement strand
CTTCACCGCGGCGTCGCGCAGCAGCGCGGCGAGCGGGGCGCAGGCGGGCGAGGTGATTGCCGGCAGGTTCTTCGGCGCTTCGTCGCTGGGCGGCGTCACGCCAGCGTCGGTGGAGGTCGCCGAGAAGAGATCAGAAACCGGCGCCCGATGGCCGAAGGGCAGGTACCAGACGTCGGTGGGCGATGTGGCGATCGACAGGCCGATCAACTCGGCGTCGTGCGTTTCGAGTGACGAGGTCTCGGTGTCAAAGGCAATGATGGGCGCCGCGCGCCACGTCGCCACCAGCGCCGGCAATTCGCTCGCGTCCGTGACGATGGTCAGGTTGAGTGCTGGTGTGGCCGCTGGTGCAGCAGGTGGCGCCTCGACGTCGCCCTCGGCAGCCGCCACCACGGCCGCGGCGCCGGGTGCGTGGGTGGCGCCCACCGGAAAGAGGGCCGGATCCTGGCTGGTGCCGAGGTTGCCCAGGCGCGGGACGAGCGAGGAGAACTCAAGCTCCTGGCAGAAGCGCATCAGCGCCGCCTTGTCAGGCGCATGCACCACCAGCGCGTCGAGGTCGAGGTCGACGGGGACGTCGGTCTTGATGGTGACCAGCCGCTTGGAGAGTCGTGCCTGCTCCGCCTGCTCGAGCAGCGCCTCGCGCGGCCGCTTCTTGGTCACCTCGGCGGCGTGCGCCAGAATGTTCTCGAGATCGCCGAACTGCTGGAGCAATTCGACCGCGCCCTTCTCGCCGATCCCCTTGACGCCGGGGACGTTGTCCGAGGCATCGCCCAGGAGCGAGAGATAGTCGGTCACCTGATGGGGCGGGATGCCGAGCCGGTCCGCGGCGTTGGCCATGTCGACCCAGATCTCGTCCACGCCCCCGGGGCCACCGCGGCCGGGGTTGAGCAGCGACACGCCAGGACGAATGAGCTGATAGAAGTCCTTGTCACCGGAGACGATGACCGTCTGCAGCCCCTTGGCGGCGCCGCGGAGCGCGAGGGTCCCGATCACGTCATCTGCCTCGTAGCCGTCCACCTTGACCAGCGGGATGCCGAACGCCTCGAGCAACTGCGTCACCCGGGCGACGGCGGTGTCGAAGTCCGCCTGCAGTTCGTCGTCGAGCTTCTCGCGGGTGGATTTGTATTCGGGGTACTCGACGGTGCGGAAGGAGTCGCCGGCGTCGTTCACCCAGACGAGGTAGTCGGGGCGGTACTTCTCGCGGAGCCGCAGCAGGAAGTTGGTGATTCCCCAGGCCGCCGAGGTGTTCTCGCCCTTGGCGGTGCGGAGCGGCCTGGAGATGAGGGCGAAGAACGCCCGGAAGATCAGCGCAAAGCCGTCAACGAGGAAGAGTTGCGGCGGAGTGTGATTGGGCATCTCGAAGAATAACCCACGGAGCGCGCCTACCGGGTGCGGCGGGCCCGGGTCTTGGCGAGCTCGAAGTCCAGACGACTCTGCGGCGTCATCCGGAAGCGTCCGAACCCGGTCTGGTCCTCGAAGTAGAGGACCACGCGCAGCTCGTTGTAGGTCCAGCGGAGATAGCGGACCGGCCCGGTCTGCATCGAGGCGTCGTACATCTCGTCCGGTTCACCAAGGGTGATGAAGACCTCACCCCGATCGGTGCGCCAGCCCGCGATACCTTCGTCCCGGAAACGCGTATTCGCGAAAGCGAGCCGGGCGAAGTAGCCCGAGAGGAGCTCGTTCTCGGGGGTCGCGGGGTTCGGGTCGGTCGACTTGGAGAAGTCGCGCCACATTTCCGCCCGATCCTGCGGCGCCGCCTTCCGCATCAGGTTGACCCGGGTGTCCTGACCGAGGAAGCGGAGCAGATCGAGGAGGTCCTCGAAGTTGGTGACCACCCAGTTCGACGAGAACGAGACGATCCCGTTGATCCGCCGCATCGCGGGGGGCTCGCCCACCAGGATCTCGAGCCGACCCAGCGGAGTGGAGTCGGGAACGATCCGGATGATCTGACTCTCGACTTCCCGTGCCCCGGTGAAGCGGGCGCTGCTCTGGAAGACGACCGAGTCGCGTTCGTCGCGGATCTGCACCGGGACGGTGGTCTCCTGCCGGAATCCCGTCCCCTCGAAGTAGATCAGCAGCGTATCGGTGCCATAGGAGACGGTGCCGCGCGGATTCAGGACCAGCCGGAGGGAGTCGCCCCGGGCGCCGCGCCCGGCCACCTCGTACGCGAGGATCGGAGCGGTCACACTCCCCGGCGCGAAGCTGGGGACGGAGAGCGCCTGCTTCCCGACCCCGACCCGATCACTGCCCCGATCGCGGACCCGGACCGTCACCTGATACTCGCCCGGTGCCAAGTGGACAACCTGCTGGAGGAGGATACTCTCGTCGATCCGGGCGGTTTCCTGAAAACTCTCGACGCGAAGCAGTTCGTCGCGGCCGATCGAGACGGCGGGGGTCCCGGGGCGCTCGAAGAGGTATTCCACCCGATAGCGCGCCTGCCATCCGCTGCCGGTTCGCTCGAAGGCGAAGGCACGGTTGCCGAGGGAGAGGCCGACCATGGCGAGGGTGGAGTCCCCGGCGGCCGGAACCAGGGCGATCGTGCCCACGAAGGGGACCTGGTCGGCGGAGACGATCCGCCCCATCCGGGTGTACATCGCCATCGGATCGAAGAGCTGCAGCAGCTGCTGATCGGCGGCGGTCACCTGGGAGGAGCCGACCCGTTGCCAGCCGGTGCAGCCGGAACTCAGCAGGAGGAGGGCGGGGGCGGCGAGGACGCCGAGGCGGCGGAGCGGGATGAGAGGCATCATGTAGTATAGGACGTCCGAACCGGCTCCGCTTGCGCTTGCCGCAATGCCGGGGCGGGGAGTACCTTTGGGAATCCCATGGCACAAGATCCTTTCGTCGGTCGCACAATCGCCGGCTACACGCTCAAGAAGGCCGTCGGTGAAGGCGGAACCGCAGAAGTCTATCTCGCGGAGCACCCCGAGCGGGGCCCGGTCGCGCTGAAGCTTCTTCGTCCCCGTCTCGCCTCCGACCCGGTCGCGGTCAAGCGCTTCCTGCGCGAGGCCGAATTCGGTGCGCGCGTGGTGCATCCGAATGTCGTGCGCACCTTCGACTTCGGCGAGGCCGACGGCGTGCAGTACCTCGCCCTGGAATGGGCGCCCGGCGAGCCCTTGGAGACATTCATCGCGCGCTCCGGCCCGATCGCGGTCCCGGTGGCGGCGAACATCGTCGTGCAGCTTGGCGCCGCCCTGCAGGAGGCGCATCGCGCCGGCATCATCCATCGCGATCTCAAGCCAGCCAACATCATGTATGACCCGGGCAGCCAGACGGCGCGGCTGCTCGATTTCGGCATCGCCCGGGACGCCGAATTGCCGGCCGAAGAGCGCCTCACGCGCGCCGGATTCTTCGTCGGCACGCTGCAGTATGTGGCGCCCGAAGCGCTCAGTGGCGAGCTCGTCGGCGAGCAGGCAGACGTCTATTCGCTTGCGGTCATCGCGTACCAGCTTCTGACAGAATTGACGCCGTTTCCGGGCAAGAACCCCCGCGAACTCTTCCAGCAGCTGTTGACGCAGGATCCGATCCCGCTCAACGAGGCCGCGAAGGGGCTCAAGTTCTCGGGACGCCTCGAGGAAGTCGTCATGAAGGGGCTCGCGCGCGACCTCGGCAAGCGCTGGAAGACGGTGACCGATTTCACCAAGGCGTTCCAGGACGCGGTCACGGCCGAGCCCGAGAAGAAGGGCGGCTTCTTCTCCTCGCTCTTCAAGAAGTAGCCACCCCCCCACGATGCCCACGCGCACCCACGACGCCCTCGTCGCGCTGTTGCGCGAACGCTCGGTCCGCTTCGGCGAGTTCGTCCTCGCCTCGGGCGCGCGATCCAGCTACTACATCGACTGCCGCCTCACCACGATGAGTGCCGCGGGCCAGGCACTGATCGGGCCGCTCGCGTTGCAGGCGATCCGCGAGGCCGGCTGGGCGCCCACCGCCATCGGCGGGCTCACCATGGGCGCCGATCCGGTGAGCTATGCGATCGCCCGGGCCAGCGTGGACGCCGCACCGATCCTCGATGCGTTCTCGGTGCGCAAGGCCGCCAAGGAGCATGGCACCGGCCGGAAGATCGAGGGGAACTTCACGAGTGGCGACGCGGTCGTGGTGATCGAGGATGTGATCACCTCCGGCGGCTCGGCCCTCACCGCGATCGAGGCGATCCGCGAGGCCGGTGGATCCGTCGTCGGGGTCCTCGCGGTGGTGGACCGCAATGCGGGCGGCATGGAGAAGATCGCCGACGCGGGAGTGCCGGTGATGGCGCTCGTCTCGGCGGCGGAGCTGGGGTTGGGCGACGCGTAGGGGCGACGCTGCGGGGGCGACGCTGCGGGGGCGACGCATGCGTCGCCCCACGCGTCGCCCAACACGAACGGCGAGACGCGTGCGGCCCGCGTCTCGCCGTACATGTACCAGCCAGCTTCTCTCCGCTCCCCCAGACTACCGCACCACCGTCAACCAATCATCAAATGAGAATCGTCCTGCGATTGTAGACGACCATCGACCATCCATCATCCATCATCCATCATCCCCGCCCCGGCGCCAATGGGTGAAAGCCCCGCCACGTCTCCACATGCGGCCGCACCAGCCGATCCAGGAAGCGGTCCAGCACCGCGCAGAAGGGAAAGCGGGAGCGGAACTCGCTCGGCGTGATCCCCAGGACCACGCGGAGGTGCCGACCAAACGATTGCGGTGAGGCATAGTCGAGTCGGTACGCCACATCGCCGATCGTCAGGTCGCCCTCGTCAAAGAGTTTTGCGGCATGACAGAGCCGCACGGCGACCAGATGATCCTTCGGCGACGGCAACCCCGCCCGCACAAAGCGCGAGACGAAGGTCGACGGGGTCACACCCAGGCGCCGGGTGAACTGGCGCACGGTGGTGGTCTCGGGTGCGGCACGGCAGAGTTCATCCCAGAAGCGAAGGGAGCCCGCGGGCAGCGGGCCGATCGCCCTCAGCACCGGGGTGAGGATGCTGAGGCCACGCTCGGCCGGCGGGGTCGCAAGGACGTCGCGGAGCCGACGCCACCCCGCCGGATCGGTGGTATCGACCACGCGGCGCACCCCGGTTGCCCCGAGGCGCAGCAACGCCTCGCTCGACCCCGCGTCGTGGCTGGAGAGCAGCGCCACCGTCGGGATGGCCGGGAAGGCCCGCGCAAACTGCTCGAGCAGGGCCGGCGCCTCCCCGGCACAGCGACGCACCGAGACGAGCACGGCATCGACCGGGCGCTCCCGCACCACCCGGATGGCATCCCGCACCGATTCTCGGTGCACCACGGCGAAATAGCCCTGACCCGCGGCGTCCACCCGACTCCGTTCCTGCGGATCCAGTACAGCAGCGATCGTGGGGGTCTGCGACATCGGCGTTCCTAGGCTAAGGGTCCCCCATGGTGACCCCCACCCCTCAACCTCGGCTCAATCCGCCCCAGGGACCATCCGATGACACCAGGGGTCCAAATCGTGCGTAGAGGAATCCGCCGATTAACTTTCGGTACGGGTAGGACGCGATGATCGCGGCTCCACGGCAACGCGGGGTCGAGGAAAGTCCGAGCTCCACAGGGCAGACCGCCAGGTAACGCCTGGGCGCCGCAAGGCGACGGACAGGGCAACAGAAAGCAAACCGCCGATGGTCCCCCGGGGAGACCCAGAGGACACAGGCAAGGGTGAAACGGTGGGGTAAGAGCCCACCGCACTCCCGGCAACGGGCAGTGGCACGGTAACCCCCGGTCGGAGCAAGGCCAAATAGGTGGCGAGGTGCGGCCCGCACCGTCAAAGCCACGGGTAGGCTGCTCGAGGCGTTCGGCGACGAACGTCCCAGACAGATGATCATCTCCCACGCCTCACGGTGCGGGAAACAAAACTCGGCTTACAGTCTCACCCGTCCCGCGCCGCCCAACACGATGGCGCGGGTTTCCACCGGGCCCCCACCACGAGGGGCCGCTACTCAGTGAGGTTCGGCATGCTGGCTGGTCTTTTCGCTCTCGTGTCGCTGGCTGGTGCCGTGTCGGGCCCGTCCGCACCACAGCGCTATCGCATTGAAGTGAAATCGAAGCAGGACGTGGATCTCTCGGCCATGGGGCAGGGCACCCAGACAACGGAGTTCGGTGCCATCGGCTTCCTCTCGGTCACCATGAGCGACACGACCGGTGGCCAACTGGCGCACATCGTCGTCGATTCGCTCCAGATCCCGGCAGGGCTCGAGCTGCCCCCCGGTTTCTCCACCGACGGCGGCGCGGGCATCTTCTTCCATGCCTACATCGTCGACGGCAAGGTTCAGGGCACCCTGATGCCGTCGGCGCCCCACCGGATGGTGTCGCTGCTCGCCGGTGGTATCGAGAACCTCTTCCCCGGGCTCCGCACCACCGCCAAGCTCGGTGACACCTGGGCCGATACCGTCAAGGCCGAGAGCAGCGCCGAGGGGAACAGCCAGAAATCGGTCACCATGCTCGACTGGAAGGTGACCGGCGGCACCACGGGGATGCTGACCTATGAGGCGAACACCGTCGGGACCCTGATGCGCGAAGGCCCCGGCCCTGCCGGCAAGCAGACGATCAACGCCAAGATCACCGGTACCCGGAAGATCTCTGGCCCGCCGGCCGGCCCGATGCACCAAGGAATGATCAAGGCGATGCAGGACCTGCTGGTCTCGATGGAAGGCAATCCGGACGCGATTCCCGTCACCGCGACCACCGAAATCACCTTCGTCAAGCTGCCCTGATTCACCGCGCCGTACACCGGTCGCCGTCGCCCCTCGGGGCGGCGGCGACTTTGCATTTCCGCGCTTCGGTGCCACCCTTCCCCACAGCAACTGACACCGACCGGAAGAACCGATGCCCCTGCACCGAACCCACGGCCCCACACTCGCCATGATCCTGCTCGCCGCCTGCGGCGGGTCCCCCGCTGCCACGACACGGCCCACCCCCGTGGCAACACCGCCGGTCCGCACCACCGGCGGCGTCGCCTTGACGAGGGCGTGGCAGAGCCAGGTGCTGCTCGATCGGCGGGACTCGCTTGTTCTCACGCTGCCGAACGGGACCAAACAGGTGCAACGGATCGGACGGCTGGCGCTCTTCGACCTCACCATCGACGGCAACGCACTCTCCGCACGCCTCGACTCGCTGGTCCTCGTCCCGGCCGAGCCTGCCGTCGCGCGTGCCGCCCTCGGTACCATCTGGAACGGCCGGATCGGGGCGTACGGCCGCATGGAAAACCTGACGGCCTCCCGCGGTGGGATCCTCGTCGAGGAACTGACCACTGCCGTCGCCGCGCTCCTCCCCAGCCTCCCCCGCGGCGGTGCCAAGGCAGGAGAGAACTGGGCCGACAGCGGCAAGCGCACCATCCGGGTCGAGATCTTCCGCACCGAGGAGAGCCGAACCTCTCGCTGGCGCGTGAATCCCACCGCAGAGCGCGATGGACTCCTCCTGGTCCCCGTCCAGGTGCGCGAGACCTTCGAACAGATCGGTCGCGGCACCTCAGCGGGACGGGAGATGACGATGACCGCCCAGGGTAGTCGTAGTGGTGTGTACTACATGACAGCCGACGGCAGAGTCGAGCAAATCATCACCGTCGACTCGATCGCCAAGCTGATCACGATCCCGACCGCCAAGCAGTCGATCCCCACGATGCAGTACAGCAGAACGATCGTCCGCTTCCGCCCGCTCGCGACCAAGCCGAAGGATGACTGACGCCACACCGTGGTGGCGTCGGGTCGGCCAGCTCCTGCTGCTCTGCATTGGTCTCTTCCTCTTCTGGCTCTTCGCCGTCTGGCCGCCACCGCTCTGGTACCGGGTGACCTTTCCGCGCCAGACGGCATTCCAGGCGATGCGGCGAAGTCAGGACCGCGAGGCCGCGGAGCAGCGCAGATACACGCCGGTGCGGATGGCGGCGATCTCGCCGAACGTGAAGCGCGCGGTGCTGGTCGCCGAGGATCACCGCTTCTACAGTCACGCTGGGGTGGACTACGTCGAGCTGCGGAAGGCGGTCGGCTATCCGCGCGACTCGTTCGCCTTCACCTCGCCACGCGACCGACGCGATCTCTGGCGTGGCCTCCGTCGCAGTGACCTGGGTGATGTGCGCGGCGCCAGCACCATCACCCAGCAGCTCGCCAAGAATCTCTACCTCTCACCCTCGCGGAATCCACTCCGCAAGGTGAAGGAGGTGATCACCGCGTGGCGACTCGAATTCTGGCTCGGCAAGGATCGGATTCTCGAGCTGTACCTGAACACCGCGGAGCTCGGGGACGAGATCTGGGGTGTGGAAGCTGCGAGCCAGAGCTACTTCAAGAAATCAGCCGCCCGACTCTCCCGGGTCGAGGCGGCTACCCTGGCGGCAACACTCCCAGGCCCGACCTTCAGCAACCCGCGCAAGCGACCGGGACGGATGTTGTGGAAGCGGGATTGGATTTTGGGCAGGATGTAGGCACTCGAGGTTGTCATCCTGAGTGAAGCGGCCTGCAAGGCCGCTTCGCTCAGGATGACAACCCTGTGTGGGCTATCTCGTGCAACTCGCGCTCAAGTCGCGCTTGTCCAACGGCAACACCTGCAACCGTTCCGGCCGGTTGGCGACGGTGCGCGCGATCTCGTGGACGAAGCGGCCGACGCGGGCGCCGTGTTCGTAGTCGATGTACTGCGGCTCGTCGGTCGGCATGTGGTAGTCCACCGCGTAGCCGAGCGAGAAGTAGGTGACCGGGATCTGCTTGTTGAAGTAGCTCACCTGGTCGGAGCGGCAGAAGCGGTTGAGGGCGTTGGTGCGGTCCCAGGAGTAGTCGATCACCATCGGCTCGCTGCGCACGGCGTTGAGCGAGTCGATCACGTGACCAAAGTCGTCGGAGAGGCGGCGGGAGCCGAGCATCTGCACGGAGGCCGGGCCGCCGTAGCGGACATCGGTCACACGCCCCTTGCCGAGCATGTCCATGTTGTGGGCGGCGACGATCTTGTCGAGGGGGATCGTCGGATGATCGACGAACCACTTCGAGCCGACCAATCCCTTCTCCTCGCCGATGTGGAAGTTGAAGATCATCGACCGAGCCGGCGCCGGCTCGGTGGCGAAGCGCTCGGCGATCTCCAGCAGTACCACGGTGCCCGAGCCGTCGTCGTCGGCACCGTTGTTGACGGTGTCGGGGCGGGCCGGACGGATCGCGCGGGCCGTGGCGACCAGCGCGTTGATTTGCGACCACTGCTCCGCGGTCGGCGGGCCAGGACGATCGTTGGCGCCCTGCGGCCGCATGATGCGATTGAAGGCGCGGAGTGAGTCATGCTCGGGCGGGGTGCCGTTGACCATGCCGACGTGGTCGGTGTGCGCGCCGATCAGGACATACTCCCCCTTGAGCTGCGGATCCGATCCGGGCAGCATGGCGATCACGTTGCGGCCTGGCGTCTTCGACATGGTCCACTGGCTGACCCACAGCCCGCTCATCCCCTTGCCCGCCGCTCCGATCGCCAGCTGTTCCAGTGGGGCGCCGAAGAGACTGTTGGCCGCGGCGCGAGTGATCGTGGCACCGGGTACTCCGGCGATGTCGGCCGGGTTCGCCGGCTTCAGGGCGATCCGTTGGGTGAAGGCGGCACCGCGCTGGGCTTCGGACATGGCATCAAGCCCGGCCACCAGGACGCCCACCGCACCGGCCTGCTGAGCACGCTGGTCACGGACGGTTGCCGCTCCCCCGCGACCGCCGCCAGCGGCCGGAGCGGCCGGTGCGGCGGCCGGCAGGAAGACGACGACCTTCCCGGTCACGACGGCCGGGTCGAGGCGTGTGCTGTCCCCCCAGCGGCCGCCGAAGACGGTTGCCGGGACGGTGGCGTTCATCCGGTTGCTGATCCCGTTGACCGCCGACGGGTTCATTGGCACCCAGTCGGTGGTGGGGGTGAGCTTCCGGCCATCGAGGGTCAGGGTGCTCACCGCAACGTCGTAGCCCGTCGGGCCGAAGGGCACATCCTGGAAGAAGGTGCCGTTCTCACCAGCCGGCGTGAGGCCGAGGCGCACCAGCTCCGTGGCGATGTACTCGGTCGTCTTGAAGCTGCCGAGCGTCCCGGCCTCGCGACCCATCATCGAGTCATCGGCGATCTGGTAGAGACGGGTCCGCAGGTCGTTGGCGTCGATCACGGGCTTGGTCGGGCGCGGAGCCCACGTGCGGGCGCCTTCGTCGGGCCAGACCGTCTTGGGCGCGGCGGCCTTCGTAGCCGCCCTGGTGGCGGGCTTGACCTGACCGGGGAGCGGGGCAGCGGCAGCCACGAGGAGGGCAACGGCAAGGAAACGTTTCATCCAGAAACTCCAGAGCTATGGGGCGGAAACGGACGACGGGAATCGAGGGGCTGGTGTCGTCTCGCTCATCTGTACCAGCGAATGCCACCTGAAGTTCTCGATTCCCGTCTCTCGATTGCTGCGTCTGGCACCCTCTCAGTCGATCAGGCGGAGCGGCATCACCAGGGTCAAATAGGCGGCAGGGTCATCCCAGCCGACCGGTTCCACCGTCGCAGCGCGTTCGGGTGCCTTGAAGGTGAGGCGCACTTCCTCGGTCGGCATGTACTTCAGCACTTCGAGGAGGTAATTCGCGTTGAAGCCGATATCCAGCGGTTCGCCTTCGTAGGAGACGGTGATCTCCTCCTGTGCCTCGCCGAGGTCTGGCGTGGTCACCGAGAGGCGGCACGAGCCATCGCCGAAGGACATCCGGATCCGGTGGGTCTGGTCGGAGGCGACGATGCTCATCCGGCGCAACGCCGAGATGAGGGTGCTCTTCTCCACGGTGGCGAACTTGTCGTTTTCGCGGGGGATGACCTGCTCGTAATTCGGGTACGGCCCTTCGATGAGGCGGGTGTACACCTGGGTCGTGGCGGAACGGAAGCCGAGGTGGTTCTCGGAGCGACCGATCTCGATCTCGTCGTCGGCCCCGAAGAGCTTGCGGAACTGCTCCAGCGCCTTGGGCGGCACGATCAACTCGGCGGGCTGCGCGGCAGCGCCCTGCAGGGGCACTTCCATCTTGGCGAGGCGGTGCCCGTTGGTCGCCACCATGCGCATCCGATCGGCGGTCAGCTGCCACAGCACGCCGTTGAGGATCGGTCGGCTCTCTTCGGTGGAGGCGGCGAAGGCCACGTGCGCCACGAGCTTCTGCAGGTCACGCGCGGTCGTGCGCGACGCCCCGTCGAAGGTCACCTGCGGGAAGGCCGGGAACTCCTCGCGCGGCAAACCCAGCAGCTTGAACTTCGAGCGGCCGCATTCGATGGTGACGCGCTGCTCGCCCTGCGTCGTGAAGCGGATGCCCGCACTCGGCAGTTCGCGCACCAATTCCTGCAGCTTGCGTGCAGGAAGCGTGATCGCGCCCTCCTGGTCCACCGAGGCCGGCACCGTGGTGCTCACTGCGATGTCGAGGTCGGTACCCGAAAGTCGCAGCCCGTCCTTGGTGGCCTCGAGCAGGATGTTGGCGAGCACGGGGAGGGTCGTCTTGGAGGGCACGGCCGCGCTCACGGCGCTGACGCCTTCGGAGAGCTGTTCCCGCGTGATGGTGAACTTCATGGGCGATCCCCAGGGTTGCCAAGAACTACTGCTGTTTTCAAGATATATATGATAGTAGTAGTAGTAGAGGGGGCTGAAATGTGCAGCAAACCCCTAACTGCTTCCGGTACACTGCACTGCACAGATTGTCCCTGTTTACGCCGCGTGGACGAGCGGGGATAGCTCCCCCGGTTCCCCACGCGCTCCCACACTTCCCCACGAGCTGCCCGCGCCATCGCAAACATTGTGATCAGACTGTCAACAACTCCTGCCGGGCAGAGTCCACGCGGGTTCTGAAGTCGCGGTCGCGCTGGAGCTGGGTCTGCACCTTGTCCACCGAATGGATCACGGTCGAGTGGTCGCGGCCGCCGAAGGCCTGGCCGATTTCGACCAACTGCATCTGCAGGAGCTCGCGGGCGAGGAACATGGCGATCTGCCGCGGGACGGTCAGCGTCTTGATCCGCGCCTTGGAGCGGAGCCCCTCCGGGGTGACCCCCCAGCGGCGCGCGACGACCTCCTGGACCTTCTCGATCGACGGCAACGCCTTCTGCCGGGCCTCGGCTTCGTCGCCCGGGCGCATCTTGTCCGACAGCGCCTCGCGGGCGAGGTCGATCGAGATCTCCCGATGCCGCAGCGACGCGTACAGCAGCAGCTTGATGATGCAGCCTTCGAGCTCGCGCACATTCGACCGGACATTCTCGGCAATGAAGCGGAGCACGTCGTCGGGGATCGTCGTCTCGAGGTGATCCTGCTCCTGCTTCTTCCGCAGGATGGCGATCCGGTGCTCGAGGTCTGGCTGCTTGACGTCGGCGACCATGCCCCACTCGAAGCGCGACACCAGCCGCGCCTCGAGCCCGGGGATCTCCTTCGGCAACCGATCCGAGGTCAGCACGATCTGCTTGCCGGCCTCGTAGAGCGCATTGAAGGTGTGGAAGAACTCTTCCTGGGTCGCTTCCTTCCCTTCGAGGAAGTGGACGTCGTCGACGATGAAGAGATCGACGTCGCTCCGATAGCGCCGACGGAGGTCGGGCATCGTGCGACCGTGGATCCCTTCGATCACCTCGTTGATGAACTGCTCGGCGCCGATGTAGAGCACCCGCGTGTTCGGGGCGCGGGAGAGCACCTCGTGCGCGATCGCCTGCATGAGGTGGGTCTTGCCGAGGCCGGTCGGGCCGTAGATGAAGAACGGATTGTACTGCCTCCCCGGGGCCTCGGCGACCGCGTGGGCGGCGGCGGCGGCCAGTTCGTTCGACTTGCCGATCACGAAGTGGCCGAAGGTGTAGCGGCCGTTGAGCGGCTGGGCGCTCGGATTCACCGGCGTCGGCGGCACGGCGGCAGGATCCGCTGGGGCCAGGGGGACGAAGAGATCCATCTGCGGGCGCTTCTGCCGCTCGGCCGCGACCTGAAAGACCACCGTCACCGGCTCCCCAGCACCCTCGGTCGCGACCTGCGTCAACGTCGCCGCGTACTTCTCTTCGTTCCAGCGCTTGGCGAAGTCGTCGGGCGTGCTCACCGTCAGCGTGCCGCCTTCGAACGAGAGGGGCTCGTTCGAGGACAACCAGGTCTGGATCATGGGCTCGGGGATAGCGCGCTTGGCGCCCTCGAGGACACGCTTCCAGAGATCTTTGGCGGACAGCGGCATCAGGCTCTTATGACGGGAAGCAGGGTATGGCAGTACTCAAGGGAGGCCGATTCTAGGTCCCGAATGTGGAAAAGTCAAACCCCTTGAATTCCGGTGGGCGGCGCGGTAGGTTGCTCGGCTACCTTGGAAGGAGAGTTCTGCCATGATGCCAACGTACCGGCCCCGCAACAAGCGTCGCGTGGCCAAGCACGGGTTCCGCAACCGGATGGAAGACCGCTGGGGTCGTGCCGTCCTGTCGCGCCGTCGCAAGAAGGGCCGGAAGCAGCTGACCGTGTCCATCGGCTCGAAGCACGCCCGCGTCTGACCGGCGACGAGCGCTTTCCGCGCTCGCGCCGGCTGGTCCGCAGTGACGACGTCCGCCGGGTCCTCCGGGTCGGCCGTCGGAGCCGCCACCTCGCGGTGGATATCATCTGGACGGCCGGTGCCACGGGCCATTCGCGTCTCGGACTTGTTACTCCGAAGTTCCGGCAGAACGCGGTGGCCCGCAATCGTGTCCGACGGTGGTTGAAGGAGCTGTGGCGGCGTGAGCTTCAGTCCTCCCTCCCTGCCCTGGATGTGGTCATCCGGGCGCGTCCGGAGGTCTATGCCGCCAGTTTTGACGCCCTTCGGGTGGAGCTGCTCGCCTGGCGCGATGCGGCGGTCGCGTGAGCGCCTCGCGCCCCCCTGAAACGTCCGGTGTCCCAATCCCGTCTGGTCCAGCCCGTGCCCTCGCCCTCCTCATTCGCGGCTATCAGCGTTTCATTTCGCCGGCGTTGCCACCGGCGTGCCGGTTCTCGCCCTCCTGCTCCCAGTATGGCCTTGAGGCGGTGCGCCGCCACGGGGCCGTGCGTGGCGGCTGGATGGCACTTCAACGGATCGCCCGCTGCCACCCTTGGCATCCGGGTGGATACGATCCGGTTCCCTGACCCTGTGAGTTGCTCGTGAACGATCGTCGGCCGTTGATCGCGATCGCGTTGATTCTGCTGATCTCCGTGGCACCGATGTTCTGGAAGAAGCCAGTTCCGCCAGGGGTGGTCACCGACTCGCGGACACCCGCCGAGCAGGTGCCGCAGCCCGCGGCCCCGGCACCCGCGCTGGCCGCACCGGTGGCGGGAGCCCTCGACAGCGCCGCGCTGGTGGTGGCGGCGTCTGCGATCCCGGAGCAGGTCATCGCGGTCCGCTCGCCCCTGTACCGCTATGGCATCTCGAGCGTTGGCGGGCGGATCGTCTCGTCGCGCTTCCTGCGCTATCCGGCGATGCACCCTGGCGACACGCTCGCCTCGGGGGAGCGCGACACCATCGAGCTGATCCGCCCTGAGGCACCGCTACTCGCCAATCGCCTCGTGGTCGGCGGCGACACGATCCGGCTCGATCGGGTGGCGTTCACACCCTCCGCGGATTCCCTCGGCGTCATCAATGGTCCCGAAGTCCTGACCCTCACCGGCATTTCGGGCCCGTATGCGATCGAGCTGACCTACAGCTTCGTCCCGGATGACTACCACTTCCGCGTGGAGGGCGTCGTCCGCGGACTCCGCAATGGCGCGACGCTGCTGATCGGCCTCGGCGAAGGGTTTCGCGACACCGAATCCGACACGGTGGAGAATCACCGCGAGAGCGGGGTTGTCACCAAGCTCGACGGCACGGAGTTGACCCGCTTCTCGTCGCTCGATCCGAACCAGTCCACCATCCTCTCCGGCCCGTACGAGTGGGTGGCGGTCAAGTCGAAGTACTTCGTGGCCGGACTCTTCGCCTACGACTCGAGCGCCACCGCCGGCGCGCGAGGGCTCCTTGGCGGCGTCCGGGCGACGGCGCACCCCGAAGCGGGAGAGAATCCGCTCCGCGCCGAGGTCGCGGCGTCACTGGTCGTGCCAGCGAGCGGCACCTTCGGGTGGACGGTCTTTCTCGGCCCGATGGAGTACGACCGCCTCACCGCGATGGGGCACGACTTCGACGATGTGAATCCCTACGGCTGGCCCGGTTTCCGCACCGTCATCCGGCCGTTCGCCGTGGCGATCCGGACGGTCTTCGTCTGGATGCACGAGACGCTCAATGTGGGCTACGGCTGGGTGATCGTCCTCTTCGGCGTGCTGGTCCGCGTTCTCCTCTGGCCGCTCAACCAGAAGGCGATGCGGTCGATGACTGCCATGCAGGCGATCCAGCCGCAACTTCAGGCACTCCAGGCGCGCTACAAGGAAGATCCGCAGCGGCTGCAGCAGGAGATGTTCAAGCTCTACAAGGAGAACAAGGTCAACCCCCTGGGCGGCTGCTGGCCCATGCTGCTGCCCTACCCATTGCTGGTGGCGGTCTTCTTCGTGCTCGCCAACACGATCGAATTGCGCGGTGTCCCGTTCCTCTGGATGAATGACCTCGCACGCTTTGATCCGCTCTACATCATCCCGGTGATCATGGCGGTCTCGATGTTTGCCGTCTCGAAGATCGGCATGATGGGGATGCCGCCGAATCCGCAGACCAAGATGATGGCGTATCTGATGCCGGTGATGATGCTGGTGTTCTTCTTCAAGTTCGCCGCCGGCCTGAATCTGTACTACGCCGTGCAGAACATCGTGTCGCTGCCGCAGCAGTGGCTGATCATGCAGGAGCGGAAGAAGTTGGTGCCGAAGGCGGCACCGGCCGTTGAGGTGAAGACGAAGAAGAAATGAGTCGTGAGGTGGTCGTCGTTCGTCGTTGGAGGTGAGACGTGGCCCGCGTGGGCACGCGTCTCACCTCTTACCTTTTACCGGATGCCTCTACCGACCAACGACCAACGACTCACGACTATCGTCGCGCTCGCCACCCCGCCCGGCCTCGGGGCCATCGCCATTGTGCGCGTGGCGGGGCCGGAGGCCTTCGCCGTGGCCCAGCGCCTCGCGTCAGGCCTCGTGGTCCTTCGTGCCCGCGTGGCGCAACTGGTGGTGCTGGTCGGCCCGGATCGCGTGCCGCTGGACCAGGCGCTGGTGACCTGCTTCCCTGCCCCGCACTCGTTCACCGGCGAGGACACGGTGGAGTTCTCAGTGCATGGCGGTGCGCTGGTGTCGAGCGAGGTGGTGGCGGCCATTCTGGCGGCGGGGGCGCAGCTGGCGGCGCCGGGGGAGTTCACCCGCCGGGCGGTGCTGAACGGGAAGCTTGACCTGCTGCAAGCGGAGGCCGTCGGCGACCTGATCGCCGCCACTGCCCCGGGGCAGGCGCGGGTCGCGCTCCATCAGCTCGATGGCGGGCTCTCGCGCCAAATCGCCGCGCTCCGCGAGGGGGTCCTGCAGGCGCAGGCTCTGCTGGCCTACGCGATCGACTTTCCCGACGAGGATGACGGGCCGATCCCCCTGGAGCGACCGCTCGGCGCCCTCGACGCAATCCGGGCCGAGTTGCAGCGGTTGCTGGCGACCTCGCGGGATGGCGAACGGGTGCGTCGCGGTGCTCTGGTGGTGCTCGCCGGACCCCCGAATGCCGGCAAGTCCTCGCTTTTCAACGCGCTGCTCGGACAGGAGCGCGCCCTGGTGACCGAGATCCCAGGCACCACCCGCGACGCCATCGAGGCGGAGACAACCGTCCTCGGTTGGCCGGTTCGATTAGTTGATACTGCGGGACTCCGTAACAGCGACGACCGCATTGAATCCATGGGGGTGCAGGTTGCCAAGCGGTACCTGGAGACAGCGGATATCATCCTGTACTGTAACGACTTACTGGAATACGCAAAAATAAACGACTACTCACTTATGGATACTGTGCGAGTGATTCGACTGTTGACCAAGTCTGATCAGAAGTTAGGTCATGGTATGAGTAGCGATTCATACTTCTCCATCTCCGCCCACACCGGGGAGGGCGTCGCCGAGCTCCGGCAGCAGCTGGCGAACAGACTCTTCGCTGGGGTCATGGCTGGCGGCGGGGACGAGGCGGTCCTGACCAGGGCTCGGCACCGGGTGGCGATTGAGGGCGCGCTGACTGCGCTGGACGCGGCGGTGACGGAGCTCGGGGCAGGGGAGGTCGTGCTGGCGGCGCATCAGTTGCAGGCGTCGGTCGCGGCACTTGAGGGGTTGATCGGGGTGGTGGACGGCGAGGAGGTCTTCGATCGGGTGTTTGCGGGGTTCTGCATCGGGAAGTAGGGGCGACGCATGCGTCGCCCGTGACGACGGGGCCTGGTGCGTGCAGGGCGACGCATGGGTCGCCCGTGACGACGGGGCCTGGTGCGTGCAGGGCGACGCATGCGTCGCCCCTACACCATCGCCCGCCGCTTGAGCATGTCGTACTGTTCCACGACCATCTTCGCCGCGTTCTCGGGGAGCACGTCGAGCACCAGCACCCCATGGGCACGCAGCTCGGCGAGTGCCCCATCGCGCGCCTCCAGCAATTCCTCGGCGGCGGCGCGCTCGAAGGCCTCCTCGACCCGAACGGTGTGGCGCGTGGCGGTCCGCTCCATCGCGGTGTCGCGCAGGGTGACGGCCAGCGGGAGGTGGCGTGGGCGCAGCGAGCCGGCCTGGGACACCACTGCATCGCTCGCCGTCCGGTCCACCACATCGGTGAAGAACACGGTGAGCCCACGCTTGCGGTTGCGTGCGGCCAGGTAAGCGAACGCCGCCGGATAGTCAGGCTCCACCATGCGGCCCTCGATCGTGGCGAGGGCGTCGAGGACTTGCCGCAGCGCCCGGCGCCCTCGCGCGGGCGGGATGTAGCGCATCACCTGGTCAGCGAAGACGAAGAGACCGATGTTGTCATCGTGCAGGACGGCACTGTGCGCCAGCTCCAGCGCTGCGTCGATCGCGGCCTCCAGGCGCGGCCGCCCCTCACTCTCGGCCGTGAGCAGGCGTCCGGCGTCAATCACCATCATCACCTGCTGTCGCCGCTCATCCTCGTAGCGCCGCACCATCAACTTGCCGCGGCGCGCCGTCGCCTTCCAATCGATCGAGCGCGTCTCCTCACCGGGGACCCACTCCTGGAGACTCTCGAAGACCCGCCCCTCGCCGAGGCGGCGGACGGTGCGCTGCCCGGCTTCCCGGCGTCGCTGGGCCTGCGTTGGGAGCGCCCGGATCGCGGCGTGCCGCAGGCTCGGATAGACCGTGACGGTCCAGGGCAACGGTCGCCTGGCCTGACGCCAAGCCAGGCCCCATCGGCCAAGACCGCGGAGGTGCAGATCGCCGGCAGTGGCTTTGCCACGCCGCGCGGGCGTGAACGGGATCTCCTCGCGCCAGGCGCCGTGTGCGTCGAGTTGCACCGCGCGCTCGTGCCCCGCGGGCCAATCGAGTGGGGCAGGGAGCGCCTCGCGCACGCGGAGCTCCACTCGCCGTGGCAGGGGGTTGGTCCACTGATAGCTCACCGGCAACACGCGTCCCACAGAGAACGCCGGCGGAGCGTCCCGGGACACCGGCCACTCCGCGAGGGGCAGGGCGGCGGCGTCGCGCGCATCGAGCAGGAAGGCGAGAATCCACCCGAGATCGAGCGTCAACCAGAGCGTCCCCGCCGCCGGCCACCAGAGGGTGAGCGGGGCGAGCGCGGCGAGTCCGCCGGCCACGAGGAACCAGCGCCGTGACGGGAGGATCACCCGCGCGGTGCCTCGACCCGCTGAATCAGGGTCATCAGCGCGTCATCGGCGGAGACGCCCTCGAGTTCCAGTTCTGGTGCCACCACCACCCGGTGCCGCAGGACCGCCGGAGCGAGCGACTTCACGTCATCCGGGGTCACGTACTCGCGCCCTTCGACCAGAGCGGCCGCCTGCGAGACCTTGAGCAGCGCCACGCTGGCGCGCGGCGAGGCGCCGAGGGTCAGTGCCGGCGCGTTTCGTGTGGCGCGCACCAGCGCCGTGATATACTCGACCAGCGCCGGCTCGACGCGCACCCGGCGCACGGCCGCGCGAAGCGTGGCCAAGCCCACCGCATCGAGCACGTGCGCGATACCGAAGGTCGCCACCGAGGAGGACTCGAAGCCAGCGAGGACCCGATGCAGGACGCCCTGCTCGGTGTCGGCGTCCGGATACCGCAACGTGCTCTTGATCAGGAAGCGATCGAGCTCCGCCTCGGGGAGTGGGTAGGTCCCCTCGAATTCGATCGGGTTCTGTGTGGCAAACACCGTGAAGGACGGGCTCATCGGGTGACTGGTGCCGTCCACGGTGACGCTGCGCTCCTCCATCGCCTCGAGCAGGGCGGCCTGCGTCTTGGCTGGGGCACGATTGATCTCGTCGGCCAGCACCAGATCGGCGAAGAGTGGTCCGGCGCGGAAGGTGAACTCACCGCTGCTCCCAAGGATGCTGACGCCGGTGATGTCGGACGGCATCAGGTCCGCGGTGAACTGGATCCGCCGGAAGGCGAGACCCAGCGCCTCGTTGAAGGCACGGACGAGCAGCGTCTTGGCGGTTCCTGGCGGCCCCTCGAGCAGCACATGGCCGCGCGCCAGCAGCGCATGGAGGGCTTCGCGCACCACCACATCCTGCCCCAGCACCACGCGTTGGATCTCGGTGAGGATCCGGCCGGCGCGTTCGGCGTGCGCCATCGCTTCGTCAGCCGTCAGGTACGCATGCTCTGCCACAGTTCCTCCGCGGCGTTGGCCGCCTGCAAGACACTCGACGCCGGTTGCCCAGGCGCCGTGAGATGAATCAGGGTATCGAGGGCGCGACGGCCCTCGACGGAGGTGATGGTGCGGTCCTGCTCGACCAGCCATCGACGCCAATCCCCCCGTGGGCGGAGCGAGGTCGGGGTCAACCGACGCCGGAGGCCACGGACGATCGCGCCGATCGCTTCGTCGTGGCCCTTGGCGGCGGAGAGCGCAGTGGCCAGCGCGCGAAGGTGCTCGAGCGGATTGCGTCGTGGCCGATCGACCCGACCTGTGATCGGTCCGAAGCGGAAGGCATCGACCAGCAACGCGAGCACCCCGACGGCAGCGAGTTGCCAGGCGGCCCACCCCCAGGGAGAGCGGCCACTCCAGGCGAGGACTTCGTCGCTGAGCGATCCCGCCGCTCCGAAGCCATGATGATACTCCTCGACGACGAGGTCATCGTAGCGCCCCGCGACGAGCCCGAGGACAAAGGGGCCCGCACCGCTGTCGCGGCGCCGCACCTCGCGATTCGAAAAGAGTGCCACATCCGCCACCAGGACAATCGCCCCACTCGAATCGGCGGGTTCCAGGCGCACAGCGACCACGCCCTTCGGCGTTGTGAGCAGTGGCGTGACGCGCGCATACGTGGGCACCTCGCACCGGGAGGTGCCGGTGTCGAACGCGCGACTTGAATCCGTGGCCACCTTCTCACCAGTCGGTTGCAACACCGCCAGCACCTTCACCGATGCTTCGCGTGCGACGAGCGGATCCAGCAGATGCGACCGCACGCGATAGCCGTAGCAGCGCATCAGTCCGCTGGCCGAGAGCCCGGCGATGAGCAGATCCCCGGTGCGGCGGAAGCGCTCGACCGCGGCGCGCTCGGGGCCGCTGAGCGGCGCCGAGGGCCCGAGGATGGCCAACACGGTCCGTCGACCCGTGTCAGGGGCGACGAGGCGCGTGGTGCGGTCGCGGAAGCGTCGGGTCGAGAGGCCGAGGGCGCGGCTCGCCTCAAGGAAGCCGCTGGTGCCGCCCGGCCCGTTCAGGAGGGTCGAGGGGCGTGCGTCGGTCGAGATGATCTTGCTGCGGTCCGCGAGCAGGGCGGCGGCGGCACCGAGCAGCGCCACCGTGGTGACGACGAGCAGGAGTTCAGTGCGCGGCCGCATAGCGCTCCGGTGCCGCATGACGGCGCCACGCGAGGTAGCTGGCGGCGTCGCACGGCTCGCCCCCGAACCCGATCCGATAGAGTTGCCGCACCAGCGCGCGAAAGTCTTCGCGCGACTCCCCACGCAGCGCCGGTTCGCTCAGGTACTCCGCCGGCGTCTTGCTGGGATGGAAGTGCACCGCGCCCCAGGCGTCGAGGGTGAGGACCAGCGCGAGAAAATCCGCCTGCACCGCCTCACGGTAGCGCTCGGCGCTGGCAAGCCGATCCGCCTCCGCGCGATACCACGCGGCATCCCGGCGCACGGCGGTCTGGGGTGTCTCGGCGGCCACGACCGGCGGCGCCCGCAGCGTCTGCCAGACGAGCCAGCCGATATGCACCAGCAGCGCGACCAACACCACCATCAGGACGCCCATCACCAGATAATAGAGCGCGGGACTGTTCGACTCGAGGTGTCGGATCCAATCCACCACCTGCGCCACACGCCGCCGGAGCGTGGTAAACGGGTCCGTCGGCTCGACCCAGCGATAGACCGGGGCGGCGAACACCGAATCCAGCACGGTGCGGAGCGAATCCCCGGACTGGAGGGTCACGTCGCGGGAACGTCCCCGGCCAACAGCTCGAGATCAAAGCCTTCCTTCCGCACCCGGATGTCGTAGTAGAGCACGACGGTCGCGACGTACAGAAAGGGGAAGATGAAAATGGACAGGACCGAACTACCGACCATCACCCAGAGGTTCGGTTCGATCGACGCGGTCGCAATCGCGCTGACCACCCCCATCACCATGGTCGGCACGATCAGGAAGACGAGCGCAATGCCGATCACCAGCAGGACTTTACGGCGAAACCCCTTGGTGAGATCCCAGGAACGCTGCAGGGCATCCATTCCGGTGCGTTGCTCCAGGACGACCACGACGGACGCGAGGGCAAGGCCGGACAGCGCGATCAGCCCCGGGATCAGCAGCAGGATGAGGCCGGCGAAGATCAGGATCGTGCTGCCAATCGAGACCACCAACAGCCGGCCGAGCATGCCCGTGGCGTTCCGCACGGCTTCCATCGCCTGCATCGAACGGCCGAGGTAGGCATCGGAGACGATCGACGTGGTGGCCGCGACGCCGATCATCGAGAGCGCGACAGAGCACACCAATTGGAGAAAGCCAAGCGGCAGATTCTGGGCGATGCCCCCGGACGCCTCGACGAAGATCGCCAGGGAGTCCGGCAACGCGCGGGTGATTGCCGCAATGGTGACCAGTGGCACGAAGTGCGCACGATAGACGCCGAACGACACATCGAGCACTTCACCAGCAGAGAGCGGGCGCAGAATCGGTGCGCGCATCGAAGGAGCTCCGGACGGGAGAGTGGAGGTGGGCAGGCACCCGGCGACACCGTAGATTACCGGGTCCCCGACGTTCCGGCACCCCCCACGTCCCCCGGGTCCATGGCCGACGCCCCAGCACCGAGCTACCGACAGCACCTGGAACTCGAAACCCCCGAGCACGTGGTCCTCGACTACGAGCTGGCCGGCGCGGGGAGTCGCGCCATGGCGGCGATCGTGGATCTACTCCTGATCGGTGTACTGTCGTTCGCGTTGACCCTCTCGCTGGTCTTCTGGGGCAACTTCTCGGCCTGGGTGACGGCGCTGCAGGTGTTGCTGCTCTATTCGCTCGTCTGGCTCTACTTCGCGCTCTTCGAGGGGCTTCGCCGCGGCCAGACCCCCGGCAAGCGGTTGGTCGGGATCCGCACGATTCGCGAGAGCGGGCATGGGCTGACTTTCGCCGATGCGGCCACACGCCATCTGCTCACGCCGATCGACCTTGTCGGGATGATCGGCCTGATCCTGATCGCGGTGCACCCGCGCGCCAAACGACTCGGCGATCTGGTCGCCGGGACGGTGGTCGTCCGGGATCTGCCGGTGGAGGTGGCCGTCCCGACGACGTCCGCCGCCGACAAGGACGAGGACGAAGGCGATGGCGGCTCGCCAGAGCTTCCGGACGACGAGTTCGCGCTGGTTCGCGAGTTCATCGGGCGCGCCCCCGCACTGCCGCGCCCAGTGCGCAATCGCTTCGCGACCCAGTTCGCGTCTCGGCTCGCCGCACGCTTCCCGCTGCGTCCTGCGGATGATTTTCTGTTCCTGCAGGAGCTCTTCGAACGGGAACGGGGCAGACGCCGTGGCAAGTTTGGTGCACGCGGTGGCAGTGGTCGTCGTTCGGTCGCCGAGCGACTCGTGGCGCGCAAGGGAACTCGCTGGGATGCCTTTGATCTGCTGGCGACGCGGGTGGCACGTGGCGGGCTCGATGTGCTGAGCGCCGAGGAGTTGCCGGACTTCGCGGCGCGCTATCGGGAGGTGGCCGCCGATCTGGCGCGCGTCCGCACCTACGGCGCCGACGCCACCACGACGGCACGACTCGAACGGTTGGTGGCCGCAGGACACAACGCCCTGTATCGCGCCGAGGGACGCAACTGGAAGACCCTCTGGCGCTTCGTGACGACGGATGCGCCTGCGGCGGTGGTGGCGTCGTGGCGCACGGTGCTGCTCGCGGCCGCGCTCTTCATCCTCCCCGGGGTGGCCGGCTACGCGCTGTTGCGGGAGCAACCCGGCCTGGCACCCTCGCTGATTCCCGACGTGATGCTCGAGCGCGCGGAAGCAGGCCAGCACCGCGGCCCCGCGGGCAGTGGCTACGTCGAGATGGGTGCCGATCAGCGGCCGGTGATGGCCACCTCGATCATTGCCAACAACGTGCGCGTGGCGGCACTCTGCTTCGCCTCGGGGATCGTCCTCGGGGTCGGCTCGCTCCTCCTGCTGGCGATGAACGGCCTGCAGCTCGGCGCGATCAGCGGCCACTACGCCAATCTGGGAGTGCTCGGGTACCTGTGGAGTTTCGTGCTGGGCCACGGGGTGCTGGAGTTGTTCGCGATCTGGGTGGCGGGCGCGGCCGGCTTCCTGCTGGGGCGCGCTGTCATCGTGCCCGGCGACTATAGCCGTCGCGACGCCCTGGTGCTGGCCTCGCGATGCGCACTGCCCATGGTTGGTGCGGCCGTGGTGCTGTTGCTGGTGGCCGGTCTGATCGAAGGACTCATCTCGGCGAGCACGGCCACGTTGACGACGCGGTGGCTGGTGAGCGGAGGGTCGGCGGTGTTGTTGGCGACCTATCTGGCTGCGGGCGCGTGGAGCGCCCGGGCGCGCTAGATCTGGCGGTGCGGGTCGGGGCGACGCCTGCTGGGGCGACGCCTGCTGGGGCGACGCCTGCTGGGGCGACGCATGCTGGGGCGACACATGCTGGGGCGACGCCTGCTGGGGCGACGCATGCTGGGGCGACGCCTGCTGGGGCGACGCATGCGTCGCCCCTGCTATGTTTGGGAATGTCTGAGACCCCCATGCCCCTCCGCGTGACGATCCGCAGTGCCACGCCCTGCGCGCCCTATGTCCTGAACGGCGACTTTGAGGTGGTGGATGCGGATGGCAACCCCATCGCGCTCCCACCCCGCGTGAACCAGCAGCGGCTCTCGCTCTGTTCCTGTGGCCAGAGTGCCAAGTGGCCGGTCTGCGACGGCGCACACAATGCGCTGACCATGCAACCGGTGGTCGCGCCGACTCCCTGACCCACGGCGTCACGCCTCGAGTCGCAGCGCCTCGCGGAGCCCGACCCGTTCCACCCGTTCCGCGGTCATCCGCCACGCCAGATAGTTTCCGGCGCCCGGCGGAATGATCTGCGTGGTCGTGGTGCGCAGCCCTGCCGGTGTCTCCGGAATCAGCCAGCGGAGGAGTGGGCCGAGGCCGGTGTGATCCATCTCCGTCGCGAGCAGGTCGCGGAGTGGGCGTTCTCGTTCGCGGAGCCGCGCCAGCTCGCCCCGCTTGAGTCCCAGCAGTTGGTGCGGGGCGAGTGTCGGCAGTACGGCCGCCGCGAGGTGGGTGGCGACCCCGCTCGCATAGAGCCACTCACGCAGTCGTGTGGTGCGTGCCAGCTCCCATCGATCCCAGACCATTCCCTGCGCCACGGTCCGAAGAGGTGATGCGCCCTCGGAGGCGCTCCATCGGGTGAGCAGCGCCTGCCCGCGCACCTTGGCGAGCGACAGCGCGGTCGCGTCCGTGCGCTGCGCCAGAGAGAGCACCACGAGTGACGGGTCGCCTGGCAGCGCCAGCATCGATTCCCCCGGGCCATCCTGGGCGAGCAGGACGGTGGTATGTGGAACGTCCGCGCCAAGCGCCGCGGCGGCGCGTTCGACGTGCTCCAACGCATCGAGGGTGGTCGCGTCATGCGCCTGGCGGACCGCGAGGTCGAGGAGGAGGCCGTGCGGCAGCAACGGGAGTGCGGTCCGGTCCGGCGCCGCCTGGCGTCGGACGCGTTCCAGAAGCGCGGCGTGACGCGCGCGGAACCGGGCGGTTGCGTCGCCGCCCGCGCTGACGACCGCGACCCACGACGTGACGAGATCAAGCAGCGGCATGATGGCAAACTATCGCCATGCGACCAGTCGCCCTAGGCGTCGGTATCGCTGGACGGCGATTGGTCGTATTGTTCCGGCTTCTCCATCAAGCAGCTCCTTCGGCCGTGTGGTGGCGCGATGATGCAGCAAGGGCAGGCGACGCTCCTTCAGGCCCTGGACGGTGTGGATGATGTCATCATCGTCACCGACATGGCCGGGCACATTGTCTATCGCAACACCCGGAGCGAGGCCCTCCTCGGCCGCGCCGACGCCGTGCCGACCGACGCCCCCCTCTGGCGCCATTTGTCGGAGCCCCTCCGTCATCGCCTCGAGCATGCCACACAGCGCGCCGGGCAGGATGGGGTCGTGGTCGAGTTCACGGAATGCCTGGATCTGCAACCGGTCTGGATGGACTTCCGGGTGCAGGCGCACCACGAGCGCGTGGTGATCTTCGGTAGGGACAGCACCGCACGCGTCGTTCGCCAGCAACTCGAGGAGCTCGAGGGGTGTCTGGTGGTCTCCCCTTCGGACGGCGCCGGAACCCTCGGCATGTTGGCGCGTGCGGCTGAGGAATTCCGTCGCTTGGCTGGCTGGGAGATCGGCGAACTCTGGTTGCCACATGGGGATCATGGCTGGCGGTTGCACGCCGCTTTCGCGAGTGGTCGGCCAGAGCTCGACGCTTTTCTGGCGGCATCGCGGCATGACGCGATCTCGCTCCGCCATGGTCTCCCGGGACGCGCCGTAGCGAAGGGGACGTGGCTTCGCCTCGATGCGCTCACGGTCGAGGCGGGGTTCCTGCGCAGCGATCTTGCGCGGGATGCCGGGCTGACGAGCGCGTTGGCAATCCCGGTGCTCGATGGCGGCCGCCCCCTCGGGGTGCTGCTCTTCTTGCATAGGGCGGCCCTTGCCGCCGATCCGTGGTGCGCGCTGATGGAGCGATTTGTGCCGCGGCTGAGTGCGCTTGTGCTCGCGCAGCGGAATGCCACACTGCTGCAGTACTGCTTCGAGTCGAACCTGGATGGCTTGGTGGTGGCTGGTACGGATCAGTACTTCCGCCGTGTCAATGATGCCTTCTGCCGGATGCTGGGACGGAGCCGGGACGAGTTGCTCGCCGTCCCATGGACGACCTGGCTCCATCCTGACGATCTCGCTGCCACCGCGGATCAACGGGACCGGCTGGAGGCAGGAGAACAGACGCGGGACTTCGAGAATCGCTACCTGCACGCCGAGGGAGGCTGGCGCCGCTTGTCGTGGGAGGCGTACCCGGATCGGGCCGAGGGACTCGTGTTCGGCACCGTGCGGGACGTGACCGAGCTACGCCGCGCCCGCGCGATCGAGGCGCTGCAGCGGAGGGCGCTCGAACACCTCGCAGGCCGGGCACCTTTGGCGGAGATCCTGGCGGACCTGGTGCATTCCGTGGAGACGCTGGTGGACGGGGCGCGGGGCTCGATCATGCTGGTGCGCGAAGGACGGCTCAGGGTGGGGGCGGCTCCGCACCTTCCGGTCGGCTTCTCGGAAGCGATCGAGGGGGAGCCGATCGGCCCGGAGGCGGGGTCGTGCGGTGCCGCAGCATGGCACAACGCGGCGGTGATCACCACGGAAATCGCGACCGACCCGGTGTGGGCGCGACATCGCGACCTGGGCGGCATGCTCTGCGCCTGGCTCTACTTCACGGTGCAGGGAGGTGGACCGCAGTACGAGCCG